>JAUXDP010000065.1 GCA_030618325.1 Methylococcaceae bacterium
TATACGTATCACCGCTGAAGGCACTATCTAATGATATTCATAAAAACCTGCAGGAGCCTTTAGAAGGTATTTCCAGAGCGTTGCTAGAACAGGTTGAATGTGGTGCACAGGACTTTACCATCCGAGCACAAACTCGCACTGGAGATACTAGTCAAGCCGAGCGGGCCGCTATGAAGCGTAACCCGCCGCATATTCTGGTCACAACACCTGAATCCCTGTATCTTTTGCTTACCTCAGTTTCAGGCCGGGAAATGTTGCAAACAGCGCATACTGTTATTATTGACGAAATTCACGCGCTGGCTGGTAACAAACGGGGTGCTCATCTGATGTTATCTTTAGCCAGGCTGGAACAACTTAGCTCAAAATCAGAGCCTCTAACTCGCATTGGCCTATCTGCCACGCAAAAACCTATTGAAACTATGGCTCATTATCTCATGGGGCACCAGGAACTACCCTGCGAGATTATTGATATTGGGCATGTCAGGCAACGAGATCTACAAGTTGAAGTAACAAGTTCGCCGCTCGAAGCAGTCATGCCTAACGAAGTATGGACTGAGTTATACGATCGCCTTGAACAATTAATTTTAAATCATCGAACCACGCTGATTTTTGTAAATACCCGAAGGCTTGCTGAACGTGCAGCGGCCGCGCTTGCTGAGCGATTGGGAGAACAAGCGGTTACTGCTCATCATGGCAGTCTAGCCAAAGAACACCGATTAGATGCAGAACAGCGACTAAAACAAGGGAGCCTCAAAGCACTGGTTGCTACCGCATCACTGGAATTAGGTATTGATATTGGTGATGTTGATCTGGTATGCCAAATGGGTTCCCCGCGTGGTATCTCGATTTTATTACAAAGAGTAGGCCGCTCGGGACATCAACTAAATGCGATACCAAAAGGCCGCTTATTTCCCTTATCCCGAGATGATCTGCTGGAATGTTGTGCCATGCTGAGCGCAATCAAACAAAATCAGCTAGATCAAGTCAGTATTCCTGATCAACCTCTGGATGTCTTAGCGCAGCAAATTGTTGCCGAACTCGCCTGTCAAGAATGGGATGAGGAAGCATTATATAGAGTATTTAAGACAGCTTGGCCCTATCGAAATCTTACCCAGGAAAAATTTACCGATGTGGTAAAAATGTTAGCTGATGGCTTCCACACCCAACGTGGCCGCCGATCAGCCTATTTACATCGGGATGTTATCCATGGCAAATTACGGCCACGAAAATCCGCGCGTTTAACAGCTTTATTAAATGGTGGCGCCATCCCTGACCAGTTTGATTACGATGTCGTCATGCAGCCCGAAGGATTGTTCGTAGGCACGCTCAACGAAGATTTTGCTTTTGAGAGTTTGCCAGGAGATGTTTTTCAACTAGGTAACAGTTCTTACCGGATGCTAAAAATTGAACAAGGCCGTGTTTATGTGGAAGATGCTCATGGCCAACCACCCAATATTCCTTTTTGGTTTGGTGAGGCGCCTGGCCGTTCGGATGAACTTTCTCAAGCGGTTTCGGCGTTATCTATTCAGCTGGATAAATTGCTTGAACAAAGCGAAAAAGTTGCTCTGGACTATTTACAACAAAAACTGGATATCAATTCATCGGCGGCAGAGCAGTTAGTCCAATATCTAGCCCAGGGCAAAGCTGCTTTAACCGTTATACCCAGTATGCAAAAAATTGTTTTTGAACGCTTTTTTGATGAAACTGGGGACATGCATTTAGTCATACATTCCCCTTATGGTTCACGACTCAATCGTGCCTGGGGACTGGCACTTAGAAAACGCTTTTGTCGCCGTGTTAATTTTGAATTACAGGCCGCAGCGGGTGAAAATAATATTGTTTTATCACTGGGTCCAACCCACAGCTTTCCATTATTGGAACCGGTAGATTATTTAAAAGCTGCCAGTGTTAAAGATGTTTTAATTCAAGCCTTACTCGATGCCCCAATGTTCCCAACGCGCTGGCGCTGGGTTTGCAATACCGCATTAGCTGTTCCCCGTAATCGCTCCGGTAAAAAAGTACCCGCCATATTTCAACGTAATAATGCGGAAGATTTGGCTGCTGTCATTTTTCCGGATCAATTGGCCTGTCTTGAGAATATTACTGGTGAACGAGAAGTGCCTGATCATCCTCTGGTTGAACAAACCATGAAAGATTGTTTGCACGAACTAATGGATATTAATGGTTTGCAGACGTTGTTAACTAAGATTGAATCTGGCACTGTCGAAATTATTGCCCGCGATTTAACCAGCCCATCTCCCTTTGCCCAGGAAATTCTTAATGCCAGACCTTATGCTTTTCTTGACGATGCGCCAGCTGAAGAACGGCGAACCTTGGCCATACAACAAAGGCGTTTTGCCAACCCGGAAGAAGCGGGGGAAATTGGCAAGCTCAATTCAGAAGCAATTATAAATGTAAAACAAGAAGCCTGGCCCATTGCCCGAAACGAGGATGAACTGCACGATGCTTTGCTAGTCTTAGGATTTATTTCTGAGCAAGAAGTGGATAAAGGTTGGCAGCAGTATTTTTCCAATCTACAAAAACAACAGCGAGCCACGCTTATCTCTTCAGCACAAAGCCAAAAGTTATGGGTTGCAGCGGAAAGGCTTGAAGAAATAGGCACCATCTTTCCTGATTTTGATATGAAACCGGCTATTCAGGCTGTAGCCAGCAGCATAGAAAATGAGCAAACGGCTTTAAACAATATCATTCAAAGCCGCATGGAAGGTTTGGGACCAATCACCGCAAAGAATGTTGCATTGCCGCTGGGTTTATCCAAATCCAGCATCGAAACTACTTTGTTGCACTTACTGCAGCAAGGTAGCATTGTTCAAGGACATTTTTCTCCAGATCAACAGGAAATGGAATGGTGCGAACGCGGATTATTGGCACGTATTCACCGATATACATTAAAGCAGTTAAGAAGCGAAATTGAACCCGTTTCCCCAGCAGATTTCATGCGGTTTTTATTTCACTGGCAAGGGTTAGACACCCCACGAGAAGGTGAAGCTGCGTTAAAAAATGTTGTTCAACAACTGGAAGGTTTTAATTTACCTGCTGTCGCCTGGGAACAGGCAATTTTACCGCGCCGTTTAAAGCCTTACTTTGCTTCCGAGCTTGACCAGTTATGCAGCACAGGCGAAATCACCTGGTTACGTTTGAACAGTGCAAGCAAAAACCAGGGAAAAACTCGAAACCCAGTAGGTAAAAGTACTAATATCTGCATACTGCCGCGAGCACATTTACCTTATTGGCGTAACTTTTCACCGCCTCCCGTACTGGATGAATTAACACTGACATCCTCAGCGCAAAAAGTCATTGCGGTATTAAAAACATGGGGAGCCAGTTTTTTTCAGGAACTACTGACAGAAACCGGATTGCTGAAATCACAATTACAAACCACACTGGGTGAATTGATCGCTCATGGCCTTATTACTGCCGATAGCTTTCAAGGCTTGCGACATATCATCCTTCCCCAGGTAGCCCAGCAGCGAAGGCGAAAACGATCCCGGACACATGACCCACTTGCATCTGCAGGTCGCTGGTCATTACTGCGACCTGCACCCAAAATGGATGAAAACCAGCAAGCCGCCGTTGAACATATCGCCCGTATTTTGCTCAAACGATACGGCGTAGTATTCCGTGCATTACTGCTTCGAGAAGAAAACATACCCAGCTGGCGAGAATTACTTTATGTCTATCGCCGCATGGAGGCGCGTGGCGAATTACGTGGTGGGCGCTTTATTCAGGGATTTGCCGGGGGACATTATGCTTTACCCGAAGCCGTAAGTACGTTACGCAAAATTCGTAAACAACCAGTAGATGGAGAGCTATTGAATATCAGTGCCGCTGATCCATTAAATCTTTGCGGTATTATCATCCCTGGAGAAAAAGTAGCGGCACTGGCAAAAAACCGAATCTTGTTTCGAGATGGCATCCCTCTTGCCGTCAGTGAACACAACAAAGTTACCTTTTTGCAAACTATTGAACCAGATCAAGAATGGAAGTACAGGAATACGTTACTGAAGGTTTGATTTTTTTGTAAGATAGTCTACAGCCAGCGAAATCACGAATAAAACCCATCATAATAAACTCTCAAAACACATTCCGCGACATCAAATTTCTAAAATTAATACAGCCTCTTCACAATCTGAGTACTCGTTCACCAAATAAAACAAAGACTGAGCGGTAATTCACTAAAAACCAGTCAGTTATTTTCTATTCTTAATCCTGTCAGTTCCAGAACAATCCTTGCTATGTCTTTAACAAGACATTTTTAGATTAATTAGTTAGCTGGAAGCCACATTTTTCGCTAGACAGGATTTAAGTAATATGAAGATAAACCTTCCAACAGGCTTGTTGGTAGTTAGCGGGATTGCTGCGGTAACTTATTTTGTGTTACCAGCACAACCCGATGAGAAACACGCTATCCAGATATCTAAACTGAAATCAATAGATAACCAGCTAACACCATTAGCCAAGATCTCTAATTCCGAACCCGAATTAGTTATTTCAAAAAGTTCTACAAGCACGCAAACGAAGCAAGTTTGGCAACCCATAGCACAACAGCAGCAACCCAAGTCACTGCCAGATAATTTACAAGTGGAATATATCAAAGTTGCTGATACAAGTTCTATGACGTTCTCCGAAGGAGAAAAAGTATCATTTTTGATCCCTCAGGAAAACAAGTCTTATGTTGGCATAGTTAACGAATCTACCAGAGCTTTTGGGGGAGATGTAAACATTTCTTCCGGTGACATTGAGAACGGCGATGAACATGCTTCATTTTCTATCACTGAAGGTGAAAACACAACGTTCATTACTGTTGCGACTGGTGAAAGTATTTATCAGGTAGAAATTGATAACCAAAGTGGCGTTGGCGTGGTTCTGGATGATCGTGAATTAAATCAATACCGGCATAAGGAGGATGGAATAATTCCGCCACCTGAAGGTATTTCTTAATGATCCACCGATAATTTTTTCCACCATGGTCACACGACCAAAGTGTTTTTTACTAGTTTAATTTTTTGTGAGGTTTAAGTAAATGAAATTAAGATACCTTCCTACCGGTTTAACATTAGCTGCCGGTTTATTTTCCAGTTCAGCCTGGTCAGCAATAGATACTATCGATATTGTCGCGGTTTATCCACCGTCAATGGCGAACAGTGACCCGAAAGCACGAATAGCTAATATGGAGCAATACGCCAACAAAGCGTTGGAAAACAGTAAAGCCAATATTCGTTTTCGAGTTGTCCATATTGAAGAATTAGATATTGCGAATGCCAAAACAGACGCTAACACTTTGTATAGCTTGCGTAATAATACCAAAGCAAAAAGCTTGCGTAGCAAATATGGCGCTGATTTGGTAACCATGATGACACCGACAGGCCCGTATTGTGGTGTAGGGTTTGTACCGCGGGGTAATAATGGCAAGATTTATTCGACGTATAAAAGCTATGGATATAGTGTTGTTGGTCATTACTGTACCAGCTCATTTGCTCATGAACTTGGGCATAATTTGACCCTCGGACACTCATATAAACAAAATAGTAATGGCGGTTTATATCCCTGGGGTCGTGGTCATGGGGTAGATAATCAATTTGTTACGACGATGGCTTACAACAGCGCTTATAAAGCGCCACGGGTACAAATGTTTTCTACACCTGATGTGAGTGCGTGCAAAGGGTTACCTTGTGGTTCTCCGATATCGGCAAAAGATGGTGCTAATGCTGCAAAAGCTCTGGGCATTGCCGGGCCACAAATCGCAGCCTGGTATGAATCCACCATTCCAACAGCCAGTCCAAATATTAAACCAACAGCCAGTGACGATATGGATATCACTGAACAAGGAGAAGCACTCAGTATTGATGTTCTTGCCAATGATGTAGATCCTGATCAGGATACATTAACTATAGATCATGTCGGGCAGGCAAAGCATGGAACAGTTTCAATCACAGCTAATGCCATACGCTATACACCTGATAGTAATTTTATAGGTCAGGACGACTTTGAGTATACGATTACTGATGGTCATGATCATACTGCAACCGCGATGGTAAAAGTAAATGTCGGGCTCGGCGTTAAATATAAGTACTATGAAGGCTCCTGGGCAAAATTACCCGATTTTTCTAAATTAACACCTAAATACGATGGTATTGTTCATAACTTTAGCATTACTAAACGTGATAGAGATGATAATCATGCCTTTCTTTTCAATGGCCAAATTGAAATTCCTCAAGATGGACTATACCAATTTTTTGTAAAGTCGGATGATGGTAGTCAATTATTGATTGATGGGCAAACTGTAGTCAGCAATAACAGCGCTAATGGTGTTACAGAAACAAAGGGTTCTATCAATTTAACTGCCGGACTGCATAGTATTGAAGTTCAGTATTTTCAACAGCAAGGAGATCAATCTCTAATTATTGACTGGCAAGGACCAAACCAAGACAGGGAAATGCTTTCTAGCAATTTTCTACGCTCTTCGGATCCGCAAAATACTTTCCCGATTGCCCGTCCTGATAAAGCATTCACACCTTCAGATACTGCGGTTAGTATCTATGTTCTGAAAAATGATAATGATCCTGATGGGGATTATATAGCTATTGATAACGTCAGCAAAACAGAAAATGGCAAAGTAGGGATTAGTGGTTCAAATATTACCTATACTCCAGATACAGGTTTTTCTGGAATAGATAGTTTTGCTTATACTATCAGGGATGGTAAAGGCGGCTTTGACAATGCTACCGTCACAGTTAGAGTCGGCTCTGGCTTGGCGTATGAATATTTCGAAGGCTCTTGGGACGAACTCCCAGATTTTGATAAGTTAACTCCGGTTAAAGTAGGCGTTACTAATAGCTTTTCACTGAGAGAAAGAAACCGCAATAATAATTTCGGTTTCAGATACCGGGCACAAATTAATATCCCTGTTGATGGTAGCTTTTACTTCTATACAATATCTGATGATGGTAGTCGCTTATCGATTGATGACAGTGTGGTTGTAGATAACGATGGTCTACATAGATTCCGTGCCCGAGGTAGATCGGTCAAACTAACTGCCGGATATCATGATATAGAGATCGAGTATTTTGACAAACATGGTCGTGAAAGACTCATGGTGGTCTGGGGTGGTACTGGTGTAAGATTCCAGTTTCTGAAAACTAAGGATTTGATCCTACCTGCTAAATAATCTCTTCTATCCTCATCTTATGCACGGCTCGATCAGGAGTCGTGCATTTTTTACTTCTATTAAATCCAATCCTAAAAGCACCCATTCTCAATCACCGGTAGCACCCAATAATGAATGCCTGAGCCGGAAAACTCTTTTTTTAATTTGTCGAGTAAAACCTGTAAATCTTGTTCAGGAATATACATTTGAAAGCGAATTTGATTCTGCCTGCCTGCTACTTGCTCGGCTATGGATAAATTCTGGTTTTTATGGTCATGGGCGCTAACCGGAAAGCTGCTGAACCCATCCTCAGTTTCAAAAGTCAGCAAACAATCAACAATGGCTTCTTCTAAACTAGGGGGAATGTTTAAGGTAACGAGATATTCCTGAGTTTTCATGTTCAAGCTCCACTAATTCTTTCCACAACAAAGGGAAGTGTATTGAAATCCATCTCCTAATTACTACGTTTGCAAACCGTTATAAATAGCCTGCTTCTTTTTGATGCCGGAAAGCAAGCACATACACTACATCGGCTTTTATTTCGTGACGGTAAAGCGCTACATAACCAGAGTCTCCGAAGGGAATAATAAACTCGCGCAGTTCTGGAAGATCATCAAATGGCCTACCTATCTCTGGTTCTGTTCCCAGTAGCGCGAATTGGCGCTCGATAGCTTGCCCAGCGCGTAATGATACCTGAGGTTTTTTTCGCTCAGAAATCGTCGGCAGTGCTCTCATCCCTGTGCCGCGTCTTCTGCGGCAATTACTCGTGGCACTGAGGAATCTCTATCTCTTTGTCCTTACCCCAAGTATTCAACCAGTCACTCACTTCCTGATCTGTCAGATGTTGGCCTGTTTCCTGATAAGCTCTCCAAGACGCCAAGGCTTCCTGTTTAAAGGTCTCTCTGGCTTCTTCGCGCTCAACGTAATCACGGATTGCTTCTCGCATAATCCAATGAGCCGAGCGGCGTCGTATGTCAGCTAGGTGCTGGATACAACTCTTCGAATTATCGTCAAGTTTAACCGATGTTGCCATATTAAAACCTCGTTATCACTAGGTAGTACCTTTCAAAACTATACCATAATTTCATCGTATCTATTCAGCCTGACAGTATATAGAGATAACATCCCTTAGTTTTAACTGTTAATTTCCCTTATCTCAAATTTTTAACGAATGGGGACAACTTAAAAATTCAGACTTAGGGATGTTATCTCTTTTCGCTGAATAGTTACATCGGTTTACCTTTTATGTTTAGCTTCACCAAAAAGCTGGTATAAAATAGGTAACAGAATAAGCGTTAGAAAAGTGGATGACACTAGGCCACCGATTACGACTATCGCCAAAGGCCGCTGTATTTCTGAGCCTGGGCCTGAGGCAAACAACATCGGAATCAGACCAAACACGGTGATGCTAGCCGTCATCAAAACGGGTCTTAAACGACGCAATGAGCCTTCAACCACTACTTTTGCCATGTCCATGCCTGTGGCCCGAAGCTGATTGAAATAGCTCAGTAGCACTACGCCATTGGGCACGGAAACGCCTAATAAGGCGATAAATCCCACGGAGGCTGGCACTGACAAATACTCACCGGATATCCACAAGGCAAATACGCCACCTATCATCGCTAATGGAATATTAGACAACACTAGTACTGCCTGTCGTACCGATCCAAATGTCGAGAATAACAATAAAAATATTAGTCCCAAAGCGACTGGAACTACCAGAGACAAACGGGCTGCTGCCCTTTGTTGGTTCTCAAATTGACCACCCCATTGTACATAATAGCCGGTCGGTAACTCTACTTGTTGAGCCACTGCTTTGCGTGCTTCAGCAACAAACCCAACTAGATCACGGCCCTGAACGTTGCTGCGCGTAACAACATACCGTTGTCCCCGCTCTCGTGCGACCGAGACAAAGCCTTCCACCCGCTCCAGTTTGGCGATTGCGGTGATAGGTACATGGCCACCATCTGGCAATGTTACTTGCAAATTGGCAAAATGTGCAGGATCACTGGAACCTCTGAGAATCAGCGGTGTTCGTTTAATACCCTCTTGAACGATACCCAGTTTTAAACCTTCAATCTGGGCACGCAACAGTGTTTCAATACTGTCGCTACTCAAGCCCAAACGCCCCGCAGCGGAACGGTCAATCGTCAATTGCAAAAATTGCATACCTTCATTTTGGCTGGCAAAAACATCACTGGCACCATCGATGGTTTTCAATACATCAGCTATTTCCTCAGCTTTTTGATTTAACACCGCAAGATCAGAGCCAAATAATTTGACAGCAATATCACCACGCGAGCCGGTTAGCATTTCTGAAACGCGCATTGCAATGGGCTGAGTAAAGCCAAAAGCAATGCCCGGTGTTTCCGACATGATTTGGCGTATCGATTCTATTAATTCTTCCTTACTGTCTACCGTCCATTCATGTTTGGGTTTTAGCACCATGAACGAGTCTGTTTCATTAAGACTCATCGGGTCAAGTCCAAGTTCATCGCTGCCTACTCGAGCAATAATACGTTCTACCTCAGGTATTTTTTGCAGAATGTTTTTCTGAACCTGAATATCTAATGCTACTGATTCTTCAAGGGTAATAGAAGGTAGTTTCTCTAACTGAATAAGAATATCTCCCTCATCCAAAGTAGGCATAAAGGTGCTGCCAATTCGGGTAAATACCAGAACCGTTAGTAGCAACAAGATACCTGCTGTAATAAAGATTTTTTTGCTGTTAGCTATACTCCAGAGCAGGGTTGGGCGATACAGTTTTTGTAGTTGGGCTGGTAGCCACGGCTCCTGATAGGAGACGTTTTTTAGCAGATAAGATGCAATGACAGGAATAACCGTTAAGGATAAAAGTAATGAACCACTCAAGGCAAAAATAATAGTTAAAGCAACGGGAGAAAATAGTTTTCCTTCCAGTCCCTGTAGAGTTAATAACGGTAAAAAAACAATAATAATAATCAAAAATCCAGAAATAACTGGTGTTGCCACTTCACGAGTTGCCCGGTAAATGATATGTAATGCGGGTAAACGTTGGGCTCGTTCTTTTTCTGCCTGAAAGGTAGTAATATTTTCTACCACTACGATGGCTGCATCGACCAACATCCCGATGGCAATAGCCAGGCCACCAAGGCTCATCAGATTGGCGGTCATGTTCATGGTTTGCATTAAAATAAACGTGATCATAGCTGCTAGCGGTAACGTAAAAGCCACCGTTAGAGCAGCTCGCAGATTCCCCAGGAACAGCACCAATAACACCAGCACCAGAACTATGGCTGCATACAAAGCATTACTAACTGTGCCAATTGCTGCATCAATTAGGTTGCTACGATTGTAGAACACGCTGGCATAAACCCCTTCAGGAAAACCGGGACTAATTTCGTCTAGTTTTTTTTGTACTTCAGCCACGGTTTGCCGAGCATTTGCACCACGTAGGCTCAGTACCAAACCGGTAACAACCTCGCCTTCTCCATTCTGGCTAACAGCACCATACCGGGTTAATGAACCAATTCTGATATCGGCAACATCACCTACCGTTACCGGTATTCCATGATGATTTTTAATAACAATGCTGCGAACATCTGCTAGAGATTTAATGCGTCCTTCCGCACGCACAATGAGTGCCTCTTCACCTTCATTCATGCGCCCGGCACCATCATTTCGGTTGTTGCTCTGCAAGCTTTCAGTGAGTTGTTCGATACTGATATGCCTTGCTGTCATCCGAGTATTATTGGGAACTATCTCAAAGCTTCTGACCAATCCTCCCAGAGCATTGACATCAGCAACACCGGGGACACTTCTGAGCGCTGGTCGAATGACCCAGTCCAAAAGTGTGCGCCGTTCCATCAGGCTTAAATCTCCACCTTCTATGGAGAACATAAACATCTCTCCCAATGGTGTCGTCATTGGGGCAATACCGCCTTCAATACCTTCCGGCAAATCACCCCATAAGCTATTCAAGCGTTCGGCGATTTGCTGGCGCGCCCAATAAATATCAGTACCATCGGAAAAATCAATGGTGATATCTGTTAACGCATATTTAGCAATAGAACGCAGCATTGTTTGGTTGGGGATACCCAGAAGCTCGATTTCAATCGGTGCAGTAATTCGGGTTTCGACTTCTTCCGGAGTCATACCGGGGGCTTTAACGATGATTTTCACTTGAGTTGGTGAAACTTCAGGAAAAGCATCAATAGGAATATTTTGAAAGGCATAATAGCCAGCGCCGGAAAGTAGCAGCACTAGCAACAACATCAGTATCCTTTGTGACAAGGAAAAACGGATCAATTCAGAAACCATCAGTGGCCTCCATGACTATGGCCACCCGAATTTTCATCTGAGCCTAAGCCCAGCCAATTGGCTTTAAGAGCAACACCGCCACGAATGGCGATTTTCTCTTGTCCAGTTAAATCACCACCAATAATAGAGTAGGTACTTTCCTTACCAAGAATGGTAATGTCTTTAACTGAAAATCCCTCAGCATTGCGAATAAAAATATGATAGTCACCTTCGTATTGGGCTATGCCTGCATTGGGCACTTTAAAACCAGAGCTTGCACTGGTTTGAATGATCTGTGTGGTGACGGTTTGTCCAACTCGAACATTTGGTTTTTCACCGTCGATCACTGCACGGGCAAGAACTGTTTGGTTGTCTGGATTTACGCTCTGTCCTAACAAACTAATTTGTGCGGTAATGGGTGAGTTGTTAATTTGGACCTTATCCCCAATTCTTAGATCACCGACTTGCTCTTGAGGGACATGAATTTCTAGCCAGAGTGTTTCCATATTCGCAATGCGATAAATGGGTGCCAACATATCAATTCGTTCACCAGCCACAACTAGGCGGTCAAGGATAACCCCTGAAATGGGGGCACGCACATTGAGCTGGCTGGTTAATTTGTGCGTCTTGCCCAACTGCTTGAGGTCGCTTTTAGATAGCCCGGCAATTTCCAATAGTTGCCTGGCTTCATTCACTTCGGAAACAAAACCTAAATAGCGGGCACGGGTTTCTTGCCAGCGTCGATCGGAAATAACCCCTTCATTGAGTAGTTTTTTATCCCGCTCGAATCCAGCTTTTCCTAATCGCCGATCACTGCTGGCTTTTAGAAATTGTCTTTGCAATGCAAGTAATTCCGGACTTTTTATGTGAGCTAAAACTTGTCCTTGTTTAACCTGGTCACCAATAGCTACATTTAATTTGCTAATCAAACCGGCTTGCGAAGCGCTAATCAAATATTCATTAGCAGGTGGTACTGTTACTTTTGCAGGTGCATACAACAGGGGGATTTTGTTGACAGGTTTTAGCTTACCTACTTTAATACCCAGATTGAAAATTTGTGCTTGGGATATTTTGATAACGTCACTCTCTGCTGAACATACAGAAACAAGTAGAAAATAACAAAATAAAATATTTAATCGGGTGTTCATGGTAAAACTCCTACTGCCTGGTTGTACAATGTTATATCACGCTGTAGCATGATATTTTTTTCACTGGCCTGTTGAATAGCGGCCTGAGTGCGCGCCTGGACTTTTAAATAATCCATCAAGTAAGTCGGAGGCCAA
>JAUXDP010000039.1 GCA_030618325.1 Methylococcaceae bacterium
TTAAATGCATTGCAGTTTGCCACAAAAATATCTGGTAAATTATCATTGTTATAATCGCTAAACCCAACGGCACATGCGCCGTCACTAGCAATGCGGCCCGTGGCTGCATCCAGATAAAGTCCCGTGATTCCAGCCGATTGTGATATATCGGTAAACGTCAAATCGCCATTATTAAGATATAGCCTGTTTGGATAAGAGTGTCCTCTCGGGCCAAAGCCGCGGACATAAGGTATATGTCCGGGACTGGCAATAAACAAATCCAGATATCCATCATTATTGATATCAGCCATGGCAGCACTCCATTCTGTACCACCATAAGGCTTGATACCTGATCTGAAGGTGATATTCCGAAAGGTTCCATCACGCTGATTGTGCAACAGTTTACTAAAACTTTTATAGAAAGGATGCACTGTTTGACCTTCGCCCGACAGAAAAATATCTGGATAACCATCGTTATCAATATCTCCCACAACCACACCAGAATTTCCGCCGCCTCTTGCTACACGAGCTTGCCGGCTAACATTGGTGAACGTCCCATCGCCATTATTTTTTAACAATCCATTTTGGTGGCTTTCTGGAACACGGTTAAAAAATTTGCCTCCACCTGTCAGAAAAAGATCCAAATCACCATCCTGGTCAAAATCCAGCCAGGCGGCTCCCCCTAATCCCTCACCACCGGAACGTGTAAAGTCCAGCAAAGCAGATTCATCTTCAAAGTGTAATCCTTCTTCGTTGACATGATTGCTCAAAACCTGTTGAGATATTGCTAAAAGAATAGCTGTTGCTGCTAATAAAACTTTTACCGTAATAATATCTGATCGTTTATTCATCGAAGTTCTCCTTCCTAACGTAGAAATAAGAGCAATAAACCTGCTCATGCGAAGTTACTCTAAGATAAAGGTTACTAAAACCATTTTGACTGCGACTTTCACAATGTCCGTCGTTCCAATAGCCTAAAGCTAATTATTATCGATTTATTAATACTTTTTAGTGGCTATCCACGTCTTTCGAATCAATATAAAAGCCTTTTTCTAACGGCCGCCATTATATGATTTTTGATTGATTTTAAGCAAATCTAGTACAGGAAAAAGTCATTTCGAAGCGTTTAATTTTACTCAACAAAATCGTTACTTCCAGATTCCTAAAAGAAAAAATCAGATTGATTCTCTGTAATTAAAAAGGCTGAGGCGCAGGTAACGATACGTCCTATCATTCTTATTTTTTTATGTTACAAGAAGAGTAAATAGTTTTCTATCATTTGATATAATACGGCCCATCTTGTGATTCTACGCATTTGAATCTCGCAAGAAAAGCCTACATTCTCTAAAGAAAATAATGAACAAAAATCGGAATTTCAAGCCCTGTGACCTAGTCATTTATGGCGCACTAGGCGACCTTTCCACCAGAAAGTTACTCATTTCTCTATACCGACTTGAAAAATCTGACCTGCTGGAACCAGACACACGTATTATTGGCATCGACAGGCATGACAAAGAGGACTCTGAATTTGTCGAACTCGCCTATAAAAGTTTGCAGGATTTTTTAAAAAATACCATAGATGAAACTGTCTGGCAGCGATTTTCGTCAAGGCTGTCTTATCTGAAAATTGATCTGACCCAAATGGATCAATACCATCAGTTACATGATGTCATTGATTCTAAATCTAGAGTGATGGTGAATTATTTTTCAGTGGCACCCTTTCTATTCAAGGATATTTGTCGAGGACTTGACCAGTGCGGTGTTTTGAATGATGAGTCACGCATGGTCATGGAAAAACCGATAGGCCATGATCTAAAATCATCCATAGAAATAAATGATGCCGTTGCCGGAGTATTCAATGATGATCAAATTTTCCGCATTGATCACTATCTGGGTAAAGAAACCGTTTTAAACCTGCTGGCGCTTCGCTTTGCCAATTCAATTTTCACTACCAACTGGGATCATAATACCATTGACCATATTCAGATAACGGTTGCTGAAGAAGTGGGTATTGAAGGTCGCTTTGAATACTTTGATAAAACTGGGCAGTTGCGTGACATGTTGCAAAATCACCTACTGCAAATCCTTACCTTTGTAGCCATGGAGCCTCCGGTAAACCTCGAAGCACAGAGTATTCACAATGAAAAAATCAAAGTTCTTGCGGCCTTACGCCCAATAACCAAATGCACTGTTGAGGACGTGACAGTACGTGGCCAATACACCAAGGGATTTCTTAAAGCTGATGAAGTCCCAGGTTACTTAGAAGAAGAAGGTGCCAACACTGAAAGCACGACAGAAAGCTTTGTCGCCATTCGGGTGGATATTGATAATTGGCGTTGGGCAGGAGTGCCTTTTTATTTGCGAACCGGTAAAAGGATGAATTACAAGCGTACTGAAATCGTAGTTTATTTCAAACATTTGCCGCATAACATCTTTGCCGACAGTTTCCGCCAACTACCACCTAACAAACTCATTATTCACCTACAACCGAATGAAGGTGTCGAAGTGGAAATGCTTAACAAAGTCCCAGGTATTGATGGCGATATTAAACTGCAAAAAACCAAACTGGATTTAAGTTTCTCTGAAACTTTTAAAGAGAAACGTATCTTCGGTGGTTACGAAAAATTAATCCTTGAAGTATTACGTGGTAACCCCACCTTGTTTCTGAGCCGGGAAGAAATTGAACAAGCCTGGACCTGGATAGACTCCATCCAAGACGCCTGGGGATCAAGCAGCGATGTACCCAAGCCTTACCCCGCTGGAACTTGGGGACCTATTGCATCAGATTCCTTACTTGCCAGAGATGGACGAAGTTGGGAAGGATAAAGGTTTGTCACTGTTAGGACAGTAAGAGATAACATCCCTAAACTTAGTATTTTAAGTTATCTCTATTCGTTGAATACTTACGATAAGAAAACCAGATAGTGATTACTAAGGGATGTTATCTCTATACTTCCAAACTCAATAGATACAATAGTTTTTTATAGATTCCAAACACACATATTATATGTTTATGGTTAAAGAATTTTTATTTACAGATCGCAGCCAATTATTCACCAGTTTGGCGCAAAACTGTCAGTCATATTTGCAAAAAGGCCTTGCCCTTAATGGAGATGCAAGCCTAATGGTTTCAGGCGGCAGTACCCCTGCCCCCTTATATGAAGCCCTAGCAAAATCTAACCTCGACTGGAAAAATATCCACGTCGCATTAGTTGATGAACGCTGGGTAGAAAAACAGCACAGTGCAAGTAACGAAGCGCTGATCCATCGTACCTTATTGCACAGCAGGGCTGAACATGCCCCCTTCACAGGCATGAAAAATTCAACCACCAATGCGAGAACTGGCTATCTGGAAACAGAAGGTCAATATAAGAAATTACCACAACCTTTTACTGTAACCGTTTTAGGAATGGGTAGCGATGGTCATACTGCCTCATTATTTCCACATGCGGAAGGGTTAGCGGAAGCCTTGGCTGAAGACAATCAACAACTGACTGCACCCATTATGGCAAAACAAAGCGAGGTAACTGGCGTCAATACCGAGCGCGTCACGCTAACTTTATCCGGCCTGTTGAAATCTGAACGATTGATTCTAATCATCACAGGCGATGAAAAACTGGCTGTGTTTAAAGAAGCTATGTCCGATGGGCCTATTGAAGACATGCCGATACGCGCCTTGCTTCGTCAGAATAAAGTTCCTTTTGAATTATATTGGGCACCGTAATATCACATTTTTATAAATCATAATCTACCGTACATAAATAACGGTAAAGAGGAGAAACACTATGCATCCCGTCATAGAAGAAGTTACTGAACAAGTTATTAAACGCAGCCGCGAAACCCGTTCTGTTTATTTAGGTCGGTTGGATGCTGCAGTTGAAGACGGCCCCCATCGTGCAGCTTTAGCTTGCGGTAATCTTGCCCATGCTTTTGCCGCCTGCCCTGCGAGTGAAAAAAAGGATTTATCAGAAGATAAAAAAGGCAATATCGCCATTATCTCTGCTTATAATGACATGCTGTCCGCCCATGAGCCCTATAAAGATGCGCCCGCACTGATCAAAGCAGCGATCAAAGAAGCAGGAGGCGTCGCTCAGTTTGCGGGCGGCGTACCGGCAATGTGTGATGGCGTTACCCAAGGCCAACCCGGTATGGAACTTTCGTTGTTTAGCCGCGATGTAATCGCGATGGCAACCGCAGTCGGTTTGAGCCATAACATGTTTGATGGTGTACTTTATTTAGGTCTTTGCGACAAAATTGTGCCCGGATTGTTAATTGGCGCTTTATCTTTTGGTCATTTGCCTGCTGTTTTCGTTCCGGCTGGACCGATGACCAGTGGCATTACCAACAAAGAAAAAGCTCGCGCCCGTCAGAAATATGCCGAAGGTAAAATTGACCAAAAAGAACTTTTAGAATCTGAATCAAAATCCTATCATAGCGCAGGCACTTGCACCTTTTATGGTACAGCCAACAGCAACCAGATGATGGTTGAAATTATGGGATTGCACCTACCTGGCAGTTCATTTATTAACCCCTACACGCCGTTACGTGACGAATTGACCAAGGCCGCTGCCAAACAGGTCTTAAAATATACTGCGCTAGGTGATGATTTTCGGCCCATTGGTCGTGTAATTGATGAGAAAGCAATTCTCAACGCTATCATTGGATTACTAGCAACAGGTGGTTCGACTAATCACACCATGCACTTGATTGCTATTGCTCGTGCTGCGGGCATTGTTATTAACTGGGATGATTTTGATAAACTTTCTAAAGTCATACCACTATTAACCCGTATCTATCCTAATGGCCCTGCTGATGTTAATCATTTCCAATCCGCCGGAGGTATGGGAGTGCTAATTGCTGAACTGGTCAACAATGGTCTCTTGCATGAAGATATAGTGACCATAAACGAGCAACCTGGCATGAAAAATTATTCCCAGGAACCCAAGCTAATAAATGGGAAATTAAGCTGGCAACCCAGCCCTAAAGAATCACTGGATCTAGAAGTACTCAGTACTGTAGAAAAACCCTTTGCAGAAGGTGGCGGCCTGCATGTTATGCACGGCAATCTGGGACGTGGTATCAGCAAAATTTCTGCCCTCAAAGAAGAGCATTGTATTGTTGAAGCACCTGCCGTGGTTTTTGATGACCAGAATGATTTAATGACCGCCTTCAACCAAGGGGAACTGGAAAAAGATTTTATTGCCGTCATTCGCTTTCAAGGCCCTAAGTCAAATGGCATGCCGGAACTGCATAAACTGACGCCTCCTTTAGGCTTGCTACAAGACAAAGGTTTTAAGGTTGCCCTCATTACTGATGGTCGTATGTCTGGTGCATCCGGAAAAGTGCCTTCGGCAATCCATATGTGTCCCGAATGTGCTGATGGCGGCCCACTGGCTAAAGTGAAAAATGGCGATATTATTCACCTAAATACGATTACCGGGAATGTTAATGTGCTAGTTGATAATAAAGAATTTAATGCCCGTATACCTGCCGTCAATCACGCTAAAGACCATCATCATGGCATGGGTCGGGAATTGTTCGCTGGTTTCCGCTTAAATGCTTCTTCTGCTGAAACCGGAGCGACAAATGTATTTCTTAATGATTAATCTACACAATTAAAATGTATAGAATGTTTCGACGAAGGAGGCGCATCATTCCAGACAGATGCGCTTCACTTTGTTCAGCACATCCTATTCTAAAATTATCTAAGAACTGAGACATAAAATGACTATATCAATACAAGAGATTATGAACACATCACCGGTCATTCCGGTAATGGTCATCAACAATATTGAGCAAGCTGTACCCTTGGCTAATGCCTTGGTAGAAGGTGGCCTGAAAGTTTTGGAAATTACATTACGCACTCCCGTTGCTTTGGATGCGATCAAAAAAATTAAAGCTGAAGTTCCGGGGGCCATTGTAGGCACAGGCACCGTTATTAATCTAGAAACATTAAAACAGGCCATTGATGTTGGATCAGAATTCCTGGTTAGCCCTGGCGTGACTGAAAACCTGATTGATGCTGCACTAAAAGCAGGGACACCGATTTTACCGGGTGTTACCAGCCCTAGTGAAGTGATGCGTTTAATGGAATTAGGCATTACCCAAATGAAATTTTTCCCCGCCGAAGCCGCTGGCGGAATCCCAATGCTCAAATCAATTGGTGGACCGCTACCACAAGTGACATTCTGTCCGACAGGTGGAGTTAATCCTAAAAATGCCGCTGATTATCTGGCTTTGAAAAATGTCGCCTGCGTTGGTGGTTCCTGGATGGCTCCTGCTGACCTTGTTGATACAGGCAATTGGGATGAGATCACACGCCTTGCCACAGAGGCTGCAAATATCAAATAAAAATTTTCTAGGTTTAATGGCAAGAAAAACTTGGTCCCTGCTCTAGGTGAAAATGGTCTTTGTGTGCTGTATTAAAATCAGGTGTGAGTACAGAGCGGAATAAACGGCAAGCAGAGCTGCGCGCATCGCGTAAAAAATTTGCTTTAGCTCTGTCCTTTTCACTTATATCTTTGTCCCAATGTTTTAACACCGAAATGAACTGCCCATCAAGTAGCTCAAACCCTGTAACATCCCAAGCATTAGCAAAGGCGTGCTGAGACCATACACCCGAAGAATTTCCGCGTTGGCGGCGACACGAATAGCTACCTGCATGATGTATATATTTGAGGCCACTTCCAAGCCGCTGCCTAGCCGCATTATCTATATCCTTTAACCAAATATAACTGGCGAGCAATACAGGGCACTGGGCGGTAACGACTTTTGGTTCAAATTTAATATTTGAAACTTCAAACATCGTTGCTGCAGTTTTCCAGCCACAGTTGCCTTCATTTTTTGACACAACCTGCTTGTAACTTAATTGTTTGGCAGATGCCAACTTATCAAGGCAAACCTTGCTTGATGCTAGGCTGAGCATTACCAATTTCACTCCCGTCGCAAGACCAATAGGTTCATCCAAATCTAATGGTTTCCACGGCAAATGTCTTGGCTGTGCATAGCGGTCTAAAAGTAATATGCCAAGAACAATAAAAACCACGATCCAAATACGTTTTGGCTTATAAAAGAAACGGCGTTTTAACCTTGTTAACAAAGCAAAATAATCTGAGTAATATGTTGTTGGGTACTAACTACTGTTTTATTTGGTACAAACAAAAAAAGGCCGAATACTCGGCCTTTTTCATCTAAAAAGAAGATATTGCTTAGCTTAACAAGCCTTGCAACAATCCATTCAGTTTATGAACAAAAGTTGCAGGATCTTCTAATTGACCGCCTTCACTAAGAATTGCCTGATCAAACATAATCTGCGATAAATCAGCAAAACGCTCATCATCCTGCTCATCTTTCAATTTAGCAACAAGCGCATGATCAGGGTTGATTTCAAAAATAGGCTTGCTACCGCCCATCCCCATCATACTCATATCCTGTCCTGCTTCTTTCATAATCCGTTCCATATTCAGACTCATACCATGATCTTCTGAAACCAGGCAGGCAGGAGAGTCAGTTAAACGATGACTTAAACGCACTTCGCTGACTTTGTCCTTAAGTACTTCTTTAATCTGTTCAATAACTGATTCGAAATCTTTATTGGCCGCTTCCTGTTCCTTTTTATCTTCCTCACTATCAGTTTTATCCAGATCTAACTCGCCTTTTGCAACCGATTGCAGTTGTTTGCCATCAAATTCAGTTAAATTTGATATTAACCATTCATCAATTCGGTCAGCTAATAACAGAACTTCAATTCCTTTTTTCCGGAATATTTCCAGATGCGGGCTATTTTTAGCAGCTGAAAAACTATCTGCGGTAACAAAGTAGATCTTTTCCTGACCTTCTTGCATACGGCTAATATAATCTTCCAGCGAAACATTTTGTTCTTCGGAATCGGTTTGGGTTGAGGAAAATCGTAATAATTTAGCTATTTTGTCTTTATTTTTGTGATCTTCAATCACTCCTTCCTTAATAACCGTACCGAATTCTTTCCAGAATGTTGTGAATTTTTCCTGATCATTTTTTGCCAGGTTAGCCAATAGTCCGAGTACTTTTTTGACCGCACCCGCTTTAATAGTGCTAATTTGCTTGCTCTGCTGCAAAATTTCCCGGGAAACATTAAGTGGCAAGGCATCAGAATCAATCACACCGCGTATAAAGCGTAAATAACGCGGCATTAATTGCTCGGCATCATCGGTGATAAATATTTTACGCACATACAGCTTAACGCCGTGTTTTGCATCTCGATCCCAAAGATCAAAAGGCGCTCGCGCCGGAACATAGAGCAGCATGGTATATTCGTTAGTACCTTCCACTTTGCTGTGAATATGCGTCAATGGATCCTGGAAGTCATGCCCAACATGTTTGTAAAATTCATTGTAGGCTTCATCGTCAATTTCATCACGGGACTTGGTCCAGAGAGCGGATGCACTGTTGATGGTTTCTTCTTCAACCCTTGCTGGTGCTGTTTCTTTACCGTCTTCATCTTTCTCTGCCGGAATTTCATTATCCATAACAATGGGCAAAGAAATATGATCAGAGAATTTTTTTACTATAGAGCGCAAACGAAAACCATCGAGGAATTCATCTTCACCTTCTTTCAGATGCAGCACTATATCCGTACCACGGCCAGACTTTTCAACGGTTTCAATAGTATAGTCGCCTTCACCTGCTGACTCCCATCGCACTGCTTCTTTGGTTCCAGCTTTTTGAGTGGTTAACGTAACTTTATCGGCAACAATAAAACTGGAGTAGAAACCCACACCAAACTGACCAATTAATTCACTGTCTTTGGCTTGATCGCCCGTCAATGACTCAAAGAATTGCTTGGTGCCAGACTTGGCAATGGTGCCAATATGTTCCTGAACTTCCTCACGAGTCATACCGATACCATTATCTTTGACCGTGATGGTGCGTTTTTCTTTGTCAAATTCAATGCGAATTTTCAGTTCACTGTCATTGTCGTACAGGCCATCATTTGACAGCGCTTCAAAGCGCAGTTTATCAGCGGCATCAGAGGCATTGGATACCAGTTCACGCAGAAAAATCTCTTTGTTACTATACAAAGAGTGAATCATCAGATGTAAAAGATGCTTTACTTCGGTTTGAAAGCCTAACGTTTCTTTTTTAGCTTCAACAGTCATATTTATACTTTACCTTAATGTCTAAAAATAATTAATTAATAGTGTATGCACATCAAACAAATCACTTTAAGCCCCTCTCCTGCTAGAAAGAGCGAATGGAAGGAGACTTTAAAAAGCTTTGTTTGCTGTGCGATGTACCTATATTTGGGGGCGGATAGTTTTTTTTCAAGTTAAAACTGGACAGTTTTACTAGCTTGGTCAAAACTTAGGGTATGGCCATCAATCTGAATACCAAAAAAATCCTTATTATCGATGACTTTCCCGGCATGAGAAAGACTGTTCGGGAAATGCTTTACAACCTGGATGCCTTTGATCTTGAAGAGGTAAACAACGGGATCAGTGCTATTGCGGCAATGCAAAAAAACCGCTTTGATATTGTACTATGCGACTTTAACCTGGGTATTGGAAAAAATGGTCTGCAAGTCCTGGAAGAAGCTAAGGTTAGAAAATTGTTACCATTTTCAGCCATTTTCATCATGATCACGGCGGAACAAACACCCGGCATGGTGCTTGGTGCTATGGAAAACAAGCCCGATGAATATTTAACTAAACCTTTCACTACCAAGCAATTACTCAGCCGCATTGAACGTAATATCCAACGCAAAGATTACCTGGCTGATATTGAAAAGGAAAAAACCAATAATAATTTTCCAAAAGCGATCCTACATTGCGAAAAATTAATACGCTCTGGCGATCGAAAAATGCATTCGCAGTTAGTTAAACTAAGAGCTGATTTGGCTATAGGTGTAGGTGATTTTAAACATGCGAAAACCTTATATGAGGAAGTTCTAAAAAACAGAGCGCTAAATTGGGCTGAGATGGGTTTAGGGAAAGTCCATTTTCTACAAGGAAATTATAATCAGGCTATTACTACTTTGAAGCAGGTTATAGAAGATAACCCAATGATGATGGAAGCCTATGATTGGCTGGCACAAGCCTATCTGGCAAACAAGCAAAACCCTGATGCAGAAGAAGTACTCACGTCCGCCGTTACTCTTTCACCCTTGGCTATTTTAAGACAACAAAAACTGGCGAATGTAGCTGAAAAAACGGGTAATATTGAAGTGGCGAGCAAAGCCTATAGGGCCGCCATTGAATTGGGTAAACACTCTATACATAAAGCATCGAGTGATTATGCTGGGTTAGCAAAGCTTTATATCGAAAATAATGCGAATTCGGATGCACTGGATACCATAGCTCTTTTGCGCAGAGAATTTATTAATGACCCAGAATCAGAATTAAGAGCGACAATTTTAGAAACAGCAGTGTTTCATAAGACGGGAAATACAGATTCTGCCGAACAAGCTTTTCAGCTTGCTAAAGTTTTGCTTAAGCAACAACATATCCCCAGAGAATTACAGTTAGAAATGGTGGCAGCCTGCTACCAGAATGAAGAATCTATCTTAGCCGAGCAAATAATTGAGCAGTTAGTTAAAAACTATATTGATGATGATCACTTCATTGATGCTATTAAAACTATGCATGACAAGTTCGGTAAAGCAGATCAAACAGAATTACTAATTAACAAAATTCGCCAGGAGCTCACCAAGATCAATAATAAAGGGGTTAGCCTGTATAAAAAAGGCAAACGCCAAGAAGCCCTTCAGGTTTTGAAGCAAGCCTTGGAAAAAATGCCTAATAATAAAACTATAATTCTCAATATTACCAAAATCCTACTACAGGATGTAAGGGTTTCAGGTTATAACAAAGAAAAACTGGATCAAATCCATGGCTATATTAATCAGGCAACACAATTAGGTGTGGAAGAACATAAAATAGGGAATATCAAACTGGAATACAACAAAATCATGCAACATTTACAATCGAGCTAAAACCATGCCCAATAAGCCTAATGAATCAATACCTGATCTTAACTTTTCTACCATCCTAGGTTCTTCAGTGCATGACATGAAAAACTCTTTGAGTATTATTCGAGATCTCATCGGCCAAATGGCAAAGAACTTCCAACATTCAGAATATAAAAATTTTGGCCAACTGGAATTTGAAGCTAACCGCATGAACAACAGTCTCATGCAATTGCTGGTGCTATATAAACTTGATCTTTCCCGGTTTAATTTGACCATTGATGAATACCCAGTAATTGATCTTCTCAATGAAGTCGTCGCCCAACAAGAAGCGTTGTTAGCTTTAAATGATATCCAAATAGCAATTGACTGCGAGGAAGATCTATTTTGCTATTTTGACTTCTATATTATCAGCAGTGCACTTAGCACTATTTTGAACAACTCCCAACGTTACACCAAACAACAAATCCTACTTTCAGCTAAACAAGATAAACAGCATGTTGTATTCTGTATAGAAGATGATGGTGCAGGCTATCCGGAAATTTTTATGCAGCCTAATGGCAATTCCACAAATCAAGTCAACTTCAACACTGGAAGTACTGGTTTGGGATTGTTTTTTGCAGAAACGATGGCTGCCATGCATAGCAATGGTGGAAACATAGGCTCAACAATAATAGATAATCAAAGCAACTTGGGTGGCGCTCGTTTTAGACTGCTTTTGCCATAAGTTGAATACCGGAAAAAATCAGGCATATATCCATAAAAGTCATCCAGACATCGCCGCATGCCTCCCCTTTAATTTGGCGATCAGCTTTAGCTGCTAACAACAGGATGTTTTCCAGATGCTGATATGAGAGCCTTTGTAGAGCTGAGTCTAGCAGTTTTTGTCTATTCCCCCAAACCTGATTTTTTTTATAAGCACTGTCCTTTCTTTCCCCCTGAGACATTAACTCTTTAATCTTAATCAGAGTTCGGGCTTCCCTACTCAGTGCCCATAATACTACCGGTTCTGCTACACCTTCCGCTTTCAACCCTTGTAATATCCGGTGGGTTCTTTGTGTTTGTCCTGCTAAAGTACTATCAACCAATTTAAAAACATCATAGCGGGAACTGTCAGCAACAGCATTAAGAATATCTTGCTCAGTAAGTCGTTTTGTATTGCCATAGAGTACATATAATTTTTCTATTTCCTGAGCGGCAGCCAGAAGATTGCCTTCTATTCGGCTAGTCAATAACTGTAAAGCAGTTTGGTCAGCCTGCAACCCCTTTTGTTGCATGCGTTGTTGAACCCATTGCAGTAAATCACGTCCATCAAGTGACCAGACTTGAACAATAACACCCGCCTTGTCCAAAGCCTGAAACCAACGGGTTTTTTCGGATGCTTTCGCTATTTTACCGGCAGTAATGAGTAGTAATGTATCTTCGTGTGGCTTTTCACAATATTTTACGATTGCTTTTGCACCTTCAGTTCCTGGCTTACCAGAAGGAATCCGTAAATCTATGATTTTTCGATCTGAAAAAATGGATAACGACGCAGCAGACTCCAATAGGCCTTTCCAGTTAAAATTTGCATCCACGGTGAAAATCTCCCGATTTTCGTAACCAGATTTTTTAGCAGTTTGCCTTACTACATCGGCTGCTTCACCTAATTGCAGTGGTTCATCACCACAAATTAAATAAATCGATGCTACACCTTTTTCTAAATTAGCCTTTAATTGATTAGCTCTTAAGCGCATCCGTTAGTGTTGGTTTCTATCAGTAATTTTATTCGGAAGGTATGAATATTACATGAATCGGAAGCAAAGATAAAAACAAAGAATTATTCGATGGTGTCAGACCCTAAATCGCTTGAAAGGTAAATGGCAATCCAATCGGCGACCATGATCACATGACCGCGCGCGAATTAAATAAAAATGTGAATGCTATAAACTCTTCAAATATTATACGATAGCTCCCTGTTTCTCATTATCCAATACTGGTACTTCGGAGATATCTGGTGATGTATAGCATTTAACAACATCAGCAAGGGTAGCTGCGCTACCATCGTGAAAATAAGGGGCTGTATAGGCAAGACCTCTTAATTCTATAGTAGACCCCGTAATTCTGTCGACCGGTAATTAGTCGCACACAAATAAGAAACCTTACAAAAGAACGGAGGGATTACAAATGATAAGAAGCAAATATATTCATGTATAGATAGGGAGGTGACAGGTAAAGTATAGGCACTCAATTTGTACTTGTCGGTAAAGCAAATGAAAACTTTGTTTCCTGGTCAGGGATACTGCTAACCTCGATCTCACTGCCATGAAGTTCGACAATTCTTTTAACAATCGCCAAACCTAACCCACTGTGCTTTGACTCAACATGCCGATTTTTATCCAATTGATAGAATCGATCGAAAATAAAGGGTAAGTCAGATTTAGGAATACCGATACCATTATCAGTCACTTTAATCTGGATCTGTTGTTCACTTTCTTCTAGTGCAATAGTAATCAATCCGTGTTTGGTTACGAAACGTAATGCATTTTCCAGTAAGTTTTCCAATACCCTTTCAATCAAGCTAATATCTGCATAAACAAAAAGCTCTGTAGAAACGTATTTAGCCTTTAAACGAATATTTTTTTCACGTAAGCTCAGAGAAAATTTTTGAATAATATCTTCAGTCAATTCAACAAGGTTGAATATTTCCGGTTTAAGTTTAGTTTCACTAGCATCAAGCCTGGCAAGTTCGAATAATTCTGTAACCAGCTTGTTAAGCCGCGTGCAATGCTTAATGGCGATATGTAAATATTCGCGCCGCTTCTCTTTGCTTAGGTTAGCATCTTTAATCAGTAATGTTTCAATATACCCTTGCAGCGTTGCTAAAGGAGTTCGTAAATCGTGTGATACATTAGCAACCAATTCCCTGCGTAAATGGTCCGTCGTTTGCAAGTCATCCAGTTGATGATATATTTTGTGAGCCATGGTCTGGCAAGCATCAGTGAGCCGGTCTATTTCATCGCCTTTGGAACGATAGCCAGGAAAAACTGGAATAATCTGAGGGTTTTGTTCGAATTTGCCAACGGTATACGCTAGTTTTTTTAACCGTCGTGTTAATGCTGCGAATAATAAAACACCAACAATAAATGCAATGAGAAGCCCAATTGCGGTGACAACCAAACTACTGGTTAGTATGTAACTACTTTTGATTCTCTCAACAATTGAATCATACTCTTCTCCACCCAGAATCACGTACATGTAACCATCGGGTTGGTTTTTAAAGGGGACTGGGGCCACTGAAAAAACTTTTGTTTTGAAACGATCTCGTGGGTCTTCACCGCGAATTGGGATGAATGTTTCATTGGAAAAATAACGCTTGATCGGTTCTACGTCAACGGATAACCTGACCACTTTCCATGGCGGAGCTGAAAAGGCCAGAATATACCCCTCATGGTCGAGCAAATAAATCTCCAGGCTGGGATTGAGTACCATCAATGAGTGAAATAATTTACGCAACTCAAAATTGTTGATACGGCCATCCTGCAAAATTTCAGTTTCTTTAACGATATGATCAGCAACTTGATCATTGAGTTTTTGCATGACTTCTTGTTGATACAAATCGGTTGCGATAAAGGTAACCGATATCGTCATAATACTAAGCAAAATAAAAATGAAGAACAAACTTAAAGTGAGTTTTGCAAATAAGGTATTAAACATTTCTTTATTCTTCTAAAAATTTGTAACCAACGCCCCAGATAGTCTGAATATACAGGGGACGTTTAGGATCCGCTTCGATTTTTACTCTAAGCCGGTTGATATGGGAGTTAACCGTATGTTCATAACCGTCGTGACCATAACCCCAAACTTTATCCAGTAACTCTCTGCGGGAAAATACCCGGCCAGGATAACGGGAAAAAAATAACAGTAAATCAAATTCTCTGGCAGTTAATTCAATATCTTGTTTATCGACTGTAACCGTGTGTTTGTCTGGACAAATAATCAACAAACCATGCTTAATGACTTGAAATTGTTCATTTTTCTCGCTTAATTGAAGAGCATCTGTGCGGCGGAAAATGGCTTTAATACGAGCTAATAATTCAGAAATACTAAACGGTTTAGTAACATAATCATCAGCACCTGTTTCCAAACCCAGTACACGGTCTAACTCGGAATCCTTCGCAGTTAACATGAGGATAGGTGTATAAACAGGTTTCGTGCGAATGGCTCGACAAATTGACAAACCGTCACACCCAGGCAACATCAAATCCATTACCACTAAATCATACTCAATAGTATTTGCCTTTAGCAGCCCTGAATCTCCATCAAAACATAAGTCAACATTGTGTTGAAGATCTCGAAGATGTAACGCTAATAATTGCGCCAAATCTTCATTATCTTCAATAATTAATATTTTTTTGGGCTGCATAAAGATTTATAAACATGAACCAAAGATACTAAATATCACAAAACTATGCAGGTGAGGGAAGATTTATTAAATATGTATATCAATAAGTCCAGCTTTTATGTGCTAGGAACGAAGCGCATCTTTCGCGATTGATGCGCTCCCTTCCGTCAACAACCTATGTTATCGTCTTGACCTATTTGCGTAATAGTCAACATAAACCTCCCCGTTAGGAAAAGGGAGATTGAGGGAGTTAATTTTAAAAACCTTCCCTTGCCCTTCTGTTCAAACAGGGGAGACTAAAAACCAATAACATTGGAGTTCTGCAGGGAAAATTTATGCCAATTCTTTTTTCTGGCGAAAACGGGCCATACCAAATAGCAGGGAAAATCCGGTCGCTGCTAGAGGAAATGCCGCAAAGTCGGAGGCCAAG
>JAUXDP010000258.1 GCA_030618325.1 Methylococcaceae bacterium
CTGGATTATTTCGCACTCTATATGAACCACCTAAATGGTCAAAATGTTGTTGGTCGATAACATTTTCTACACCCGCGCCGATAACAAACCCCGCAAAAGGTTCGTATTTTGCCCGCAAATGTAGCAACGCATAACCTGGGGTTTCTTGTTCATTATTAAACCGAGCAACATTTTCTTGACGATCATAAAACTCTCCTTCTATAGCTGCCATCCAACCCGAATGCTCAAATACTAATTGAGCTCGACCATTCAGCGGTGCTATACGGTACAAGTCATCGCCGGCACCACCAACCTGCTGCCCCTGGACATAATTAAGTCCCGCATCTATACGCCAATGCTCATCAAAACGGTAACCCCCTTCAATATCAAGCCCCCAAAGTTGAGCATTAATATTATTAAATTGCAGCGTCCCTTTGCCTAGGCCTGTCACAGGCGTTCCCTGAATATAATCCTTCACATAATGATAAAAGACGCGTGGAGCAACATAAATACTGTCTGTTTGAAATTCTGCTCCCAATTCAAATTGATAAGCATTTTCATTTTTTAAATCTAAATTGCCGACATAATTTCTACCATCTGCAAGACCTCCTGTTGCTTCTCCTGGCGACCACAGATACAACTCTTGATAACTAGGAGCCCGGTTTTTTCTGGCAAACCCTATTTCAAGATCCAGATTGTCCGTAGCCGAATAGCGGAAAATACTGACCAAATCAACATCATGAAAATGTTTCTCATGGTTTGCACCATTGAATCTGGCTGCCAATAGGCGTTCATTCACCCCTGATGGCAGCATCATTCGAGTTGTACTAACATTACCTGCATTTTCGTAGGTATAGGTATAGCGAATACCAAATTCGGCAGAGAGATCATCCATTAATTCGCCTTTCCATTCAGCAAAGCCACTGTAGCGATCTCGGGAAACATCATTAAAATTATCAATCCCGATGGGGATTCTCATTGTCATCCCGGGCATGCCACCCATCATAGGCATGGACATGCTGCCAGATATAAATGCATCGTGGTTAGATTGATCGCCATTAATACCCAAGGTTAATTCACCACTTAACAGGGGCATGGTAAATGCCAAATCTAAACCGCCCCCCTCAACTTCGGTTCGATTCTGCATCAACATCGGGCCACCATTCATAATCATTGGTGCACGCAGGGTGTTATTATTCATTAAATGGCGCATATTTTGATAGTAAAACTTGCCCTTTAATTGATACCCATCGCCCATGTCCCATTGGTAACTAGTATCATACAGACCACCTCTTACATAGATAATATCCATTGGCAATGCAGGAGTTCCTGCATTTCTAGTGTTATTATCAGTGTAGTGCAAACCAAACTCATGGCCATCACGTTGATAGCCATAGCCGACTGTGAAGACTTCACGATCATAGCTAGTGGGCCTGACTTTTTTATCGTCCTTAAACTTGTAGTCTTCACCTTCTTCCTTGGTTCCACCGACATAAACTTTATGATTCTGATTTGCTAAAGATCCAAACCCAACAGCATAGTAACCATCATCGACTGAACTATACCCTGATGAAATTAAACCGCTGGTTTCAATGCCGTCACTCTCGGCAAATCGCCCTTTTTTTGTCTCCAGGCGCATTGCACCACCAATGGTATCTATCCCACTACTAACTGGAGCAATACCACGATAAACTTGTAGCGACTCGGTTAAGGCAGCAGGAATATGGCTTAGCGGTGGATCCATGCTATTAGGCCCAACCTCTTTCATATTTGCGCCATCAAGCGAGATATTTATTCTGTTTCCAAACATTCCACGGTACTGGGCAATACCCGTCAATGGGCCATTCCTGTTCACATTAGCGCCTGGAACATGCTTCAATAAAGATGCGGCATCTTTTAATCCCGAAGAATCTGGCACCACGCCTAATTCACCCGGTCTTTTTGAAACGCCTTCAACAACAATAGTTGGTAATTCTTCGTGCTCTGCAAAAACTTGTAGCGGAATAGCTAGGAAAGTTGCAGTAATAATTGCTAAATTTGTCTTCAAAATTATTTCCCCCTCAAAAAATATAAGACAATCTTTAAATATAGCAATTTACACGCCATATTTATCAATTTGTAACTAACTGATAAATATATTCAAATAATTCATAATAAAATAAACTATGTTATTTAACATGCTTTTAATGGGTTATTTAACATAGTTTATTTTAAAAGCAGCGCTGTTCACATTCTTTTTAGCTTGAGTAAAATTCTCTTTATGGTACTGTTTTAAAGCTATGGTAATTGATTCAACTTTTCAAACATCTTATCTGGTTGCTTTCATTATGGGGCTTTTTAGCAGCCTTCATTGCGTTGGCATGTGCGGCTCTATTATTGGCACACTAACCCTCAGCCTGGAACCTGAAATTCGTGAAAACAAAACCCGCTTACTCCCCTTTGTTTTTAATTATAACCTTGGCCGTATTCTTAGTTATTCAATTGCAGGCTTATTAGCTGGCATCATCGGTTCTGTTCTCTCCCTCCCTTTTGCAAATGGAGAAGGCTACAGAGTTTTGCAAATAATGTCTGCATTTATCATGGCCAGTGCAGGACTTTATATCGCTGGCTGGTTTCCGGGTTTTGCTTACATTGAAAAAGCTGGCTCAAATCTATGGAAATTACTAGAACCGTTTGGCAGAAAAATTATTCCAGTAAAAAAACTCCGCCACGCATTCCTATTTGGCATGATTTGGGGGTGGCTACCCTGCGGCCTTGTTTACACGGCTCTTGCACTCGCCATTACAAGCGGCGACATTGTACAAAGCGCCTTAACAATGCTATCATTCGGCCTAGGAACACTACCTGCAGTAGTAGGTGTGGGAGTAATAGGAGGAATGATATCAAAACTAGCGAGGATGAATCGATTTAAACAGGTTATAGGTATTTTACTAATAATTTTGGCACTATTTGCCGCCTTACCTTGGCTTAACCCTATGCGTTTACAGCATATATAACTATAAAATACATCCTTAAATACTGAGACTGAGGGGTTCCATGCACCATTTTAAATCACTAATAGGTAACAATCCGGCGTTTGAATCGGTACTTAGAAGCGCTAAAGTTGTGGCAGCAACTGATGTTACCATCCTAATCAAAGGCGAAACCGGTACTGGCAAGGAAGTACTGGCAACGGCACTGCAAAAAGAAAGCAAACGCGCCAACAAACCCTTTGTTACCATCAACTGTGCAGCACTGCCTGAAGGTCTCATCGAATCTGAATTATTTGGCCATCGCAAAGGCTCTTTCACTGGCGCAACTGGAAATAAACTCGGCATCTTCCAATCAGCAGATGGCGGCACCGTTTTCCTGGATGAAATTAACTCACTTTCCTTAAGCGTACAGGCAAAATTATTACGTTTTCTGGAATCGGGTGAATGCTTTCCTGTGGGTGAAACTACTCCAGATATGATTGATGTTCGTATCATTGCAGCAACCAATGCCAATCTAACCCAGCAAATAGAAGAAGGGTCTTTTAGACAGGATTTGTTTTTTCGTTTGAACGTAGTTCCACTGGAAATCCCTGCCCTAAGAGAAAGAAAAGATGACATAACACAACTGGCCGAACATTTTATTAGCCATTTTTCTGAACAGCATGCCATAGCCCCAGCCACATTTAGCAAACAAAGCATCAAAAAATTTCGTGCTTATACCTGGCCCGGAAATGTTCGCGAATTACGAAATGTTTGCGAACGACTTGCTATTTTGCTTTCTGGAATGAATATTGAGCCCGAGAATCTACCTCATGAATTTAGTGGGTTTGGTGTAGCAGATGCCGAAACGACCGGATTTGCACTCCCTGAAACTGGCTTCAGCCTAGATAACCTTGAAGCGGATCTAATTCATCAAGCACTTGCAAAAACCAACGGTAACCGAAGTAAGTCTGCCCGCATGCTGGGAATTTCGAGAGACACTCTTTTATATCGAATCCAAAAACACGGCTTAGCAGCACATTAATCAGTTTGATGCACCCAACATTGATCCTGCCTTAAACTCAACAAGACTGAACTAAGCAGGATCATTTCTTTATCTCTATTTTTAACACCTTCTGCTCGCTCTTTCGAAACTATCCTTTAATCCCATCCTAAAGCTAGACTTTAAGCCAATCTTTCATCACCTTTTTTTATCAAAAAGCTCACTGCTTCGCCCTAAAAAGAATCGTGATATTCGATCGATCCATCTTACTCAGGAAATTAAATAGGGCAATTATTAAATTGCCATTTAACGCAGTTAGTGAAATCCCCTATTATTAGCTGATGAATGCGGCATATCCCGCAATTTATTACGCTACAAAATCTTAAATATAAGCCATCGTATTGATATTAATATTAATATTAATATTAATATTGGCAAGAATTTTGCTC
>JAUXDP010000172.1 GCA_030618325.1 Methylococcaceae bacterium
AAACTGCAGGAAAGTCGTCCACAAATTGTCCATCTATTTGACGAACTCCCTAAGAGTACGCCGGAAGGGGTTTATCTGACTAAATTCAAGCAATCAGGAGATTCCCTGACGATGACCGGAATGGCGCAATCGAATGCTCGGGTATCAGCCTATATGCGGGCGATAGAAGCATCGCCCTGGCTGGTTAGTCCGAAGCTGAATGTTATTCAAGCCAAGGGAAAAGGTAATAGCATTCATATGAATGATTTTACGATGTTGGCGAAACAAGGCAATGGAAAACCTGAAGCGCAGAATGAAGGAGTTAACTAATCATGAACTTATCTGACATTAATTGGGAGCTGGAAGCAGCAGGCTCATGGCCTTTACCGATCAAAATTGCAGCTGGAGCACTTGTATGTGTCCTGGTTACAGCAGGCTGGGTCTACTATGACACTATTGATCAGCTAGATGAGTTGGAGAAAACTGAGCTTAAAGAGCAAGAGTTACGGAAGACTTTTGAATTTAAGCAGATAAAAGCCGTTAACCTGGATGATTATCGTAATCAGCTCAAACAAATTGAAGCCTCGCTCGGGGATATGATCAGGCAAATGCCGACTAAAGCAGAAGTTGCTAATTTGCTAGTGGATATTTCTCAAACTGGCTTAGCGAGTGGCTTGGAGTTTAAATTATTTAAACCGGGCACTGATATTCGGAAAGATTTTTATTCCGAATTGCCAATAAATATAAAAGTGGTAGGGCTTTATGAGGAATTGGGATTATTTGTTTCTGGGCTGGCAGCATTACCACGAATTGTTACTGTCCACAATGTCGCGATCACACCCAAAAAAGATAGTAAAGCGATGGAAATGACTGCTGTTGTCAAAACCTATAACGAGGGTGTGGAAAAGCCGCAGAGTAAACCTAAGAAAAGGAAAAAACGATGAACGATTATTTGAAGTTTTCCAAAGTCGCAAGGAATAGCGTTATCTGGATAGGTAACTTGGGTTTGATTGTTGCTTTAACGGGTTGTGCTAATGAAGACTATAGTGATTTAACGTCTTACGTGGCAGAGGTAAAAGCTAAACCAAAGCGCACTATACCACCGTTGCCAGAGATTAAAGTGGTGCAGCCTTATATTTTTAAACCAGACGGGTTGAGGGATCCTTTTAAACCGATGCAGCGTATGGAAGATTCTGATGAAGAAATAGTGACAGTAGGTGGAGGCATAAGGCCAGATACTACAAGACATCGGGAAGAGCTGGAGTCGTACTCTCTGGATACATTAAGAATGGTAGGCACATTTTCGATGAAATCGGATTTGTGGGGGTTGGTGGTAGCAGGTGATGGCACTATTCATCGAATACAAATTGGTAATTACATGGGTAAAAACTATGGAAAAATTATACGTATAGCGGACGATCGGATTGAGCTAATGGAAATCGTTCCTGATAAACCTGGGACATGGCGAGAACAACAAGCTTCGTTAGCTTTAATAGAGTGATTTTGAGGAATAATTTAATGAATATTGAACAAATGAATATGATGTTGAAGAATAGCGGGGCATTAATTCGGTCTCGGGTGTTTATTTGGGTGTTGGTAGGGTTGCAAATTACCATTGCTCAAGCTCAAGACTTGACGTTAAAAGGGCTGGATTTTTCTTCCTTATCTGGAAATAAATTACAGATCCAGCTTGAAATGAGTGGCAATGCCGTAGCTCCGAAAGTATTTCAGACAGATAATCCGGCAAGATTGGCCCTGGACTTCCCGGGTGTTAAAAGTGGTTTAAAGACTAAAAAACACACCATAAATGTCGGTGCAGCCAGTAGTCTGTATGCTGTCGAAGCGTCGGGACGCCTACGTGTTGTTGTCAACCTTTTAGAAATGGTTCCCTATGATGTTAAGGTCGATGGCAATAAGGTGTTTGTGACGCTTAATGCAGGCAAAAATGCCATTAAAAAAGTAGCAAAAAGTTCAAGTAAACTCAGAACAACGAAAAGATCATCAGACCTCTCTTCCCTGCTCCCAAAACAAGCGATTGAAAAGCTCGATTTTAGAAGAGGGGCAAATGGTGAAGGCCGTTTGTTGATTTCCTTATCAAATCCAAATACGGTCGTTAATGCTCAGGAAGTAGGCAATAAGATTGTTTTAAACTTTCTGAACACAACGTTGCCAGCAGCATGGGCTAAACGTATGGACGTCATTGATTTTGCAACACCTGTAAAATTGATTGATGCAGCTTCCAGCGGTACAAATACAACGATAGCGATTACACCAGTTAATGCCAATTATCAATATTCTTCATTTCAAGCTGATGGGATGCTTACGGTTGAATTTAGGCCTTTAACCGCTATGGAGCAAGAAATGCGCAAAGTCAAATTCCCTTATGATGGCGAGCGCTTGTCCTTGAATTTTCAGGATATTGAAGTCAGGTCTGTGTTGCAGATTTTGGCGGATTTTACCGAATTAAATATCATTGCTTCGGATACTGTCAGTGGTAACGTTACCCTACGCTTGAATGATGTTCCCTGGGACCAAGCTTTAGATTTGGTATTGAAATCCAAAGGACTAGCTAAAAGGAAAACGGGTAATGTCGTTATGGTCGCTCCGATTGCTGAAATCAGCAAGATGGAACAGGATGAAATTGAGTCCAAACAAATTGAATTACAGCTTGAGCCGTTAGTTACAGAGCACATAAAAATAAATTATGCTAGGGCTGAGAATTTCAGAAATCTATTGCTGGGATTGGATACAGGGTCTTTTGGAGATTGCGGTATTCAATCAGGTTCGCAGGGAGGGGGTGGAAGTTCTACCAGCGGCACTACGTCTAGTTCATTGAACAATGTAAGTAATGCCTCATCAGGAACTAAAAAATATAGTAAAGACCTACTGACTAAAGACGACCAGTTTTCTTTATTGACTTCTCGTGGAGTGGCTTTGGTCGATTCCAGGACTAATACTCTGATAGTCAGGGAAACGGCAGGTCGAATTGAGGAAATGAAAAAATTGATTAATCGATTGGATGTTCCGGTTAAACAAGTTTTGATTGAAGCCAGAGTGGTAAGTGCAGATGAAAGCTTCATAAGAGATATAGGCACTAAGTTTGGTGTGGCCAAAGCATCCACGTTGGAAAGTGAGAAACAATTTACAGTGGGAGGTGGTGGACTTGGCTCCACTACAGAAATATTATCAACGGTTGGTGATGCTTTAGCAGCTTCCAGTGGAGGGGCATTGGCTATGACATTAGCAAGAGGTGCTGATTATGTGTTGAATCTTGAAATCAGAGCACTACAGAATGAAGGTGATGGCGAGTCGATTTCTAATCCGCGGATATTAACCTCTGACCGCTGTGAGGCGACGATCAAACAAGGAGTTCAGATTCCATATTTGTCAAGCAGCCAGAATGGAACGGTAACCGTATTAGTGGATGCTGTTCTAGAGCTTAAAGTAACACCGCAAATCACACCCAGCGGCAAGGTTATTATGGACTTGCAAATTAAAAAGGATGAACCAGGGGTTCCCGTTTCTGCTGGTGGTTTATCAACGGTCATTCCAATAATCAAAAAAGAAATAAAAACCAATGTCCATGTTATGGATGGCGAAACCATAGTCTTGGGTGGGGTTTATGAAGGGACGACGTCGAGTTCTTATGATACTGTTCCTTGGTTAGCGGATTTGCCTGGTGTTGGCTGGATGTTCCAAAAAAGGAACGATACCAATAGTAAAAAGGAGTTGCTCATTTTTATTACGCCTAAAATCGTAAAGGAAACTATGAGAATCTGATAACATTACTTCTAATCCGGCTTAAAAGGGGGCATAATGCCCCCTTTTTTATTGCTTTATAAAAGGTATAGTGATTTTGATGGCCCAGTTTGAAAATATTTATTTAATCGGGTTAATGGGGGCAGGCAAAACAACTGTTGGTAAGCAGTTGGCTAAGGCTCTAAAATATCCTTTTTATGATAGTGATAAAGCCATTGAAGAAAGTACTGGTGTTGATATTCCAACTATCTTTGAATTCGAAAATGAACAAGGATTTCGTTTAAGAGAGAAAAAAATAATTCAGTCTTTGACCGGGCTGCGTGGAATAGTTCTGGCAACAGGAGGGGGTTCTATTCTTTTAGAAGAAAATCGAACCTGTTTAAAACAAACGGGCTTCGTTGTTTATTTAAGGTGTGCTGTTGAAAAAATTTTGAAGCGTACCCACAAAGATACCCAACGACCTCTTTTGCAAACGGAAAATCGACGGCAAAAAATAGAGCAGCTATTCCAGGAACGAAACCCTTATTATTTAGAGTGTGCTGATTGCATTATTGATACCGGCTACTTATCCAATAAAACCGTCATTAAAGATATACTGAAAGCCTATCAGGCCAAAAATCCAGATCATTAATAATATGAGAATTTTAAATTTAGATCTGGGTGAGCGAAGTTATCCTATCTATATCGATACCAATACCTTAGGGCAGCCTGAACTCCTGACAAAACATATTCATAGTAAGCAAGTCCTTATTGTAACGAATGAAACAATAGCTCCATTATATTTGGCAAAACTAGAAAAATTGTTAGTCGATTATAGTGTCGAAACTGTGATATTACCTGATGGCGAGCAATATAAAACCCTGGAAGCAGTATCAACTATTATTGATACGTTATTAGAAAAACGTTTTAATCGAAATGCCACTTTAATTGCACTTGGAGGCGGGGTAATTGGAGATATAGGTGGTTTTGCTGCGGCCTGTTATCAACGTGGTATTGCTTTTATTCAGGTGCCGACAACTTTATTAGCTCAAGTGGACTCATCTGTAGGAGGAAAAACCGGCGTAAACCATATTTTAGGGAAAAACATGATAGGTGCATTTTATCAGCCTCAGTGTGTCATAATTGACATCGATGTCTTGAAAACGCTTGATGATCGGCAATTCTCGGCAGGATTGGCTGAAGTAATCAAATATGGTTTGATTCGTGATAAAGAGTTTTTTGAGTGGCTGGAACAGAATCTTGATTTGCTGATCAATAGAGATAACGATGCCTTGGCTTTTGCCATTGAGCAATCCTGCATAAACAAAGCAACTGTTGTTGCTGAGGATGAAAAAGAATCAGGAGTCAGAGCCACTTTAAATTTAGGACACACCTTTGGTCATGCGATCGAAACCGGTGCGGGTTACGGTACTTTTTTACATGGCGAGGCTATAGCTATAGGAACCTGTCAGGCGGCAGACTTGTCTCGGCGGATGGGGTGGCTTAACGATGACGATGTGGCAAGGATTATCAATTTATTCAAGCGTGCAAACTTGCCTGTGAAGCCTCCAGCAGATTTGTCAGCAGAGAGCTTTCTAGAGCTTATGTCCGTGGACAAAAAAAATATTGATGGCGGTATTCGTTTGATTCTCTTGAAAGCTATAGGTTCTGCAACTTTAGCGATGACTATTGAGCAGAAATATTTACTGGAAACATTGTACGAATATGGTCGAAATTAATCCTACTAGCCTAACTCAGATCAGACTATGAGCAGTGTTGAGTTACGCTCAAAATCTGTTGAGCAAGCATTGTTAAGTGTAGAGAGAGCACAAAAACTTGATTTACTTAAGCATCTCATCACAAATTTACGACAATCTTTAGTAGTTTGTGGGCCAGAAGGGATAGGCAAGACAACGCTACTAGAGAATTTAGTCGCTAGCAAATCCGACTCTTGGGTAGTCTACTCCATTAAGGTAACTGCACAACTAAGTTTTGAGCAAGCTCAAGCTGATCTATTGCAGTATCTACAGCAAAATGATCGAGCATTTGTAGAGCAGAATCTTGAGCAAATTTTGAGCACTGCCGAAAAAAATAACCAGAAAATTGTAGTCATAATTGATGATGCAGGCTTTTTGTCTCCGGGATTGATTGGGTCACTCAGTCAGTTTGCTTCGGCATATTCTGCGTTGCGGTTGGTTTTTGCGTTAACGGCTGATGAGCTGCATGTTAAAAACAGTTCTGATAAGGCGATAGATAGTTGTCATTTTATTGATATTCCTGCGCTATCGGAACCACAATGCAGTGATTTTTTAAAAAACTTGGCAAGTAAACCAGGCGCTATAATTTCTGCTGAAAATTTGAATTCTGCTATGATTGGCAAAATTTATCAAGAAACACATGGTATACCTGGGAAAATCGTGAATATTCAGAAAGGTCAAATAAAAGTTACGCCACTAAGTAATTGGCAATGGGTTTCTGCGGCAGTAGCCTTATTAGTTGCAGTTATAGTTGGTTTTTTTCTATGGGGTGACGATACTGATAAATCAAATGGTCAGCTGCAAAGGGTTGAGGAGGGATTAGCAAAACAACAAGCCGATGGGGGTATGGAAAAGGCGGTACCCTATCCTTCAATTATTGAAGATAGTGAAACACAAATACCTGATAGTCCTGAAATCGTTACTGTAGAAATTGAGACACCTGATTTTGCCAATCCCGGTGGTTTAGATAAAGCCTTATCCGAGAGTATTGATTCTGCAAATTCTGAATTTAACAGTATAGGAAATGAATCGCTTGATCTGAAGGATTCAAAACATGGATCTACTCAGGCGCGAGCTACTGAGTCAGAAGGCACCGATCTAGAATTTGAACCAACTATTGCAGTAGATGAAGATAGGGTTGCTGTAGTTCCACCTACTGGAATCAAGCCTGATAAGGAAAGTCAAAAAACTTTAATAAAAGAAACCCAAATTGAAACGACTGAAAAGAAGATAATTGTAGATCCAAATATTCAAAATAAAGCTACCGTAACTTCTTCAGAAACATTGGGCAACAACAAAGAAACAATTACTTCTCCGACTACCACGATAGAGAATAAAGATATTAATGATCCTGAAGAAGGGAAAAAGAAAAC
>JAUXDP010000230.1 GCA_030618325.1 Methylococcaceae bacterium
AGATAAGAATAAAACATTCAGCCGATTTTTATGCTCAGTTCTTGTATTTGTAGTCATAGACTTTTTGCAGGAGTCTTATGGAAGAATATCTAGATGCAAACAGTTCCAGATCATACGCAGTAATTGTTGAAAATCAAAGAAAGCTAGGCTTTCGCCTCTAGTTCAGGGTATACATCAATGTACCAGGTCATTATTCTTTCAACTTCGGCGAACAGATCAAATTTATTTCGTTAAAAATACCTTATCAATCTAAAGGCTCATAAGCCCGAATAAAAGCCAAAGCACCAGTTTGAGTGGTCACCAGTCCATGTATCGAGCCTTTTGGGGCAAAATGATAATCTCCTGCTGCCAAATGGATATCGCCAATCATTGCTTCCCCTTCCAGCATTAAACATTCTTCATCAGACATATGTTCGTGTGAGGGCAGGGTAGACCCAGGTGCCATTCTTAACAAATAGGATTGTATCTGGTCTTCAAAAATTTTACTGAGCACCTTTTTTTCAACACCCGGTAATAGGGTGATCCATTCCCCTTGATCTGCTCTGACAGTCATTAAGTCAAAGGATTTTTTACCGCGAATGCGTGCCATCACACGGGATTTAAGCTCAGAAGCTCTTGCTGTAGGTGGTGCGACAGGTGTTACCGCATCTGCCAAGACATTGGTAAGTTCATCTGGGATAATTTCTGCCACAATTTTTCCTTGTTTAGCCATGATGTTTCTCCCCATTGGAAGAGTAACAATATTGCAAAGACAATTCTGCTTTCAGCTCAATTAAACTCCGGCGAATATGGCTTTTAACCGTACCCAACGGCATGTCGATAAAATCAGCTATTTCCTGATAAGTCATGCCTCGAAAAAAAGCCAGCGATAATAGTTGCCGTTGTACTGATGAAAGTTTTTGCAATGCTTGATTAATGGATGAATGTTGTTGAGTGTTTGATAAGAGATATTCTGGGCTGGAAACGAAACTCATTAATTCGGAACATTCGCTTTCCGAAATTTCTGGACTGGATTGTTGTCGTTTTCGGATACGATCAATTGCCCTGCTGCGGCAAATGGTCAACAACCAGGCCATGATGGAACCTTTCTCAGTCCGGTAACGATCAGCCTGCTCCCATATTTGCAGATACACATCAGAAACAACCTCTTCCGCTTCCTCTGGTTTACCCGTTATACGAAGTGCCATCCCATATACACGATTAATAGTCAGATCATAGAATTGACTTAAAGCATCTTCGTTTTGTTCCTGAATTTCTGCAAGACAGGTCGTAATGTCTTTTTCTATCAAAGGAACCTCACCAGTCGATACAATTATACTATGTTCGCCTTCAGCCAATAGATTATTCATCATGGGCTGCCTGGGTTATTTTATCTGTTTTTCCAATCATTTGAACAATACCTGAATAGAAACTAAAAAACAATCTAAGCATCAAAAATGCTCAGATCAAATGCCCTTTGCAGGAACCAAGCCATCGCCAGAACTATAATAACTTGTGAACCTGCATGCAAAATAACACGCTTATAAAACCAATAACTTCTCAATTGATAAGCTATGGGCAAAAATATTGACACAATTACTAGTTGCCCAATTTCAACACCGATATTAAAACCTAGTAGGGATGCTCCTAAACTAGCCGATGTTAAACCCAAATTAGTTAGGACACTGGCAAACCCAAAGCCGTGGATCAAACCAAACATAAATGCGACAAACCAGGCTCGCTCACTGAAAAAGGGATAGACGTTATTCACGGCAACTACAATTACTGAAAAGGCTATCGCCGACTCAACCAGTCTTGATGGCAAACTGACCAGTTGTAGAACAGCTAACAATAGAGTAATTGAATGGGCCAAGGTAAAAGCAGTCACTATTTTGCCCACTTGCCAGAGGGTATTGGTAAAGTGGTCGCTTTGTACCCAGCCTAGAGTTGTTTTTCTAACCACTGAAGGTAATAACAGGCAGAGCAAAAACAAAATGTGGTCATAACCAATCCAGATATGCCAAATGCCTTCCGTTACAAACTGACGAAATGTTTGCCATTGATTAGACCTGCTGAAATCGATTGTTATTTGTGGGTTCTCGGGACTTAACACTATAAATTTGCTGTTATCCCCATTGCTTATTTGTACTAACCCTCGATGAGTAGGGTCGAGATCAAATAGTAATTGATATTCAACGGTAAGCTGGTCGATGTTCGAAGAACACCTCATATTAAAATTTAATACCGCATAAGCGCCATCTGAATGATGGTCAACCTGTAAGAGACCTGATTTCCGGATACATTCATCGGGGCCATTATTAACCTGTAAACGGGAAAATGCGTAGTTTTTAATTTCCTGAAATCGAGTCCGAAGTTCAGACCAGGTGATTGCTCCATCTGCATCAACGTCCAGAGCCAACGCATATTCCAAATCCCTTAAAGCAATATCCCAACGACCCACAATGGTCTCATTAGTTACCGCTAAATTAATAAAGCTATCACTGGATTTATGACTCCAGACAAGCGGTGATATCAGCATTAACAAAAAGAGCAAAAGTTTAGAATTCATAGCCCTTACTCCTTTGTGTCGCCAAGATTTGTTTTATCAACACATCCTCTGTGCCTTGTTCGCTTAGCCAATGTTTAACCTTTTGAATCATTTCGCTATCATTGGCTGCTATTGCTGATTGCAACAGGATATAAGTATCGGCCGACTCACGCTGAAACTGCCAGTTTTGTCTGGCTAATTGCAGGGCGGTTTGTGGTTGATTTAGCAAAAGCAACCTAAATCTTGCTTCATCCCCCTTATGCAAACTTGAACCTCTGTTTCGATTTGCCTCGAAGCGTTCATTTAACAAAGCAATGTGGTTAGACAGTTGCTCTGAAAGAGTCATTTGTTCAGCTAATGCTAAACGCAGCAACAACGAATCAATTCTGGTTTCAGAAGCTATCAACTTAATCACATCATGGGGGCGATGCTGTTGCAGTAAAAAATCGGCATAAACTCTTAATAAATAATTATCTCTGACACCGATTTTCAATGCCGATTGAAAATGTTGATCAGCGGCGTTAAAGTATCCCAATCGCCAGGCATTTTCTGCCAGGGATGTCCATGCCCAGACATTTTGTTTTTCGGGCATCGAAGCAGTAGTAGATAAAATCTGATGTACTAATTTATAGGTAATTTCTGCATTTCCGCTAAGGCTTGCTGGTGTGCTTTGACAGACCAGAGCAAGAAACATAGATGAGCGGCGCATTAACTGTCGACAATGTTGTATTGCTAACGGGTAATTTCCCTGTACAGTAGCAATGGTGGCCTTAATTAAATTGGCCTGAACATGGCCGGGCTGCACGTTGAGAATTTGATCTAAATCTTCGATTGCCCCTTTAAAATCATGTGCATTTTGCCGAATAACTGCACGCATAATCAAAGCTTGCGATGATTGTTGAGGCTTTTGCCACCAGGGATTTAATATCGCTTGTGCATAACCCATATAACGTGGGTCAGCCTGAGTTTTGGCTAAATCAATATAGTGTTGAGCCAATTGACTGGCCGGTGACCAATCGTTTGGATGACTTTTAATCTGGGTTTTAAGTTGCTTAATCTTGGCACTGGATTCAGATTGAAAAAGCTGCCCAGGTAGACGTTCAAGAACCTGATTGTCATATTCAGGTATAAACGGTTTGGCCTGTATTGTTTCCAATATCGCTAATAAAAGTATCAACAAAAGGTTCTGGGATGCGTTCATGATATTTTCTCCACCTTAAGGTTGCTTCTGGTAGCCACAATTGAATACAAGCTACCAGAAGCAATAATCACAAATTAAGGACAAATCCCTGTGCAACCGGGCTCACCAGCATCAATATGACGACTTTCCACACCAGAATGAGCCAATCCGACATAAGGGAAAGTTTCCCGATAGGGCACATCATTCTTATTTACACCATCACCGACGCGATTATGAGGAAATCCGTTAAATTCATCGCCAGCTAGAATACCGATGACGACGCGGGTGGTAATATCGACGACATCATCAGAAACACGTCGACCATTGGGAAAACCAGCTTGATCAGCAGCCAATAATCCTAACCGACTACGTTGCGCCTTGGGTGTTGCTGGAACGCCCGTGTTCAACCGTAATAGATCAGCAACGGGCCCTGTTGGTGTTCCTTCTGCGGCAATGGGAGGTAAATACTGCACTAAAGGTAATAGGTCAGTACGTGGTGCATCGGGTACTGGTAGAACTCCAGGACTGATGGTATCGTATAAAGCATTAAGCACACGGGGCAATACTGGATCAAGAAAAAAATCAGCAAACTGAGCATCTTTTTTAGGCTTACTCATACTGAATTTATCTTTTGAAGCGATACCTATCAACAATTCATTGATCAATGGATTCGCCATGCGTTGAATTTGCACTGTCCTCCTAGACGTATAAGCATCGCGCCCCGGTTTTCTGGACAAAACTTTCACTTTAGGCCTAGAAGTAGTCGCCCAAACACCAATGGTCGCTTCCGGTTCTGTCGATTCATGCTGCTTTCCATCTTGGGTGATCATGGAAATTGGCACTTCTATCGCGATAGTATTGACATTGAATCCAGCAATATCATCTGGAGCAAAATTCAACTGGTCATTGCCATCCTGATCATTGCTTAACACACCAGGTACTCCTGTTGCAAAAGCTTCAGTTCTTAAATTAAATGAGTCAAAAACAGCACCCAAATCAATGTAGAAGGGATCATCTACAGTTCCTGCAAAAACTTTAATACCGTGATCGAGTTGATAAATGCCTTGTTCTGTTAAGTCCGCATAATCCGGCATCGTCCTGGGTCCAACATTGCTGGGTACGGCGAAAAGATTAAGCCGCTTGGTTAGTTTTTTGCTATGCCTATGCCATCCTTTATGATATTTCACCATGGTCACGTCATATTGTTGGCTCAAATTTAGCCCTTCAGATCCAGGGCCATCCAATGCAGTAATTGCCGGGGGAACAATAGGTGTCCCTGGAAGTACGGGCAGAGGTGAATTTGGAGGCGCCACTAAACCATTTCCTGCGCCAACCAGGCCGACAAAAACTCCGGGCAAACGGAAATCAGTTTTAAAACGAAAATTAAAACTGATGTCTTTTACCGCATCATGGTTATTATCAATATTAATGGTATAGCGGATTTCTGGATCAAACGGAAAGCGTGTTGGTCCATTGGATGGTTC
>JAUXDP010000140.1 GCA_030618325.1 Methylococcaceae bacterium
GATTCCACAGCACTTCAAAAAAATACTCGCTTAACCGAATGGGTGAAGCTAAGATTTTTTCAAAGCACTGTGAAACCAATTGCTTGCACTAGTGTCCGCGCCCAACTGATCTTTCTAGGATTAAGAGAGTATAACCCTTAGATATTATGGTAAAAAAAATGTGCATTTATGATATGACTTTTGACAGAAAATAGTCAAAGTTCATGCACCTATAGAAACGATGTTGTAGCTCCTAATAACTCACGATTCCTGAATTTGACTGGTTCTTCCAAACTGACTTGGATGAAAAACAATTGCTGAGTGAAAATGAGTCAGTGCATTTTGACCCTGGAAAGGGTTTTTTGAACTCTGTAAAAAGAGCTTTGCCAGGGTTATATAATACCAATCCCAATAAGTTTGTATTTAAATTCTCCTCATCCCCGCCTTCTCCAGCAGGAGAAGGAATATATGAGAACTTATTGGGATTGGTATAACTGTTGACGCAAGTATGGAAATTACTGTTTTGCTATTTACTATTGAATGTTCAGTTTTCTATAGCATTTTATGAAAAACGGATGCTGATTTTTTAAGCAGGCTTTAGTTATATGCTTTTTCTGCTAATGATGCGAGGTCTCTTTCCAGAATTTCGCTATTCCCCACGTTAAGTTCAACTATACGGCGAAGTTGAGTAATGCTGTCAATATCCATTTGTTCACATTTGAATCCAACTTTATTCTCTAAGAGGTGGGCTACTTTCAGTTCCATTTTTACTTCGAGAGTATCTGACAAACATAATTTTAGAGTGTAAATATTTTCCGAACTTTCTTGCCAAGGTGAAGGGAAACGTAACAGGCATCCATTTAGGGATAGGTCAAGCACATCACAATCCCAATTTTTTTCATTTGAAGAGAGATTTGCTTTGGCATTATAGAAAACTCGGTGGAAATGGCGTTTTTCATTTTCTTCAAACATAAAATTTAATCCAGAAAAAATTGCATGGGGGTATTGTCGATGAATACCTGGTCATCTCCTTTCAGTTTGATTGTTTGCTCATGTAATGGTTTGTTATTTACGGTTAATAAATCGTTATTTTCCAAAGAGGTTATATAATAGCCATCTGTCCGCTTAGCAATGGCTGCAACTCCACTACCATTATGTCCTATGCGAGTCATTCCTTTTTTTAAGGGGATCACTCTGCCTATATGTTTACCTTCCATCACTTGAAGATAGGCTTCTGAAATATTCAGGGCAGTTTCTATTTCTTCATTTAGAGATTCCAGGTCTTTGCTGGCTAGCGATTCAGGTGGAGGAGGAGCTAAGACTGTCTCGATAGTATTAAATATAACTTTGTGCTTGCCTATGGCAATTTCATCATCATTATTTAATGTACACTCTTTGTGGACCTCATTATTGATAACTAAAGGGAAGTTATCATTAAGTTGCTTTATAACAGCCAGGCCATCATTTAAACTAACAACAGCATGTGCTGGCGCAACAGCGAGGCTGTCTATTACCAAATCATTGGTGCTATCGCTACCAATATGAATGACACGGGTGTCAAAAATAGTGGATTGAATTGGTCTATCTTTAAAGAGAACAGTAAATTTTGCCATTATTTCGTTAAGATCATCGGGTTCTGGCTTAAGTATAGACGTAATAAAATGAGTTGCTGAAGAAAACCAATGAAATAACAAGAAATCAGCAATTGTTGTTCACAAAGAGACTAGATATTTTCTGGAGCTAATTTTTGGTAGGATAAAACTTGACTAATTTTATCCCTTTTTTATCTCGAGTCAGTATTTCCAGAGGATGGCCATGAAGTACTATGCTAGTACCGGCCTGGGGAATGGTCTCCATAAATTCAATAATCAGACCATTCAATGTTTTAGGCCCTTCGGTCGGTAATGACCATTGTGTTATTTGGTTGAATTCACGAATAGTAACGGTTCCATCGACTAGATAACTGCCATCGCTTTGTTTTTTGATATCAGCATCTTCAGAAACAATTTCGCCGATGATTCCTTGCAGCAAATCATCAAGGGTTATTAAGCCTTGAACATCTCCATATTCATCAACGATTAACCCAACTCGCACTTTTTTAGTTTTGAAATTCTGAATTTGTACATGTAAAGGCATGCTTTCTGGGATGAAAGTGGGTTTGCTTAGGCTTTTAATCAGGGTTTCTTTGTTGAAATATGGATCATCACTCAGCGATACTAAAACTCGCACATGGACAAAACCAATAACTCGGTCGATAGTTTTTTTGTAGGCTGGAAGGCGTGTATGAGGGCTGTTTTTTATTTGTTCGATAATGTCTTCAATGGGGTCATCCAGATCAATCCCAATAATCTCATTCCGAGGCGTCATAATATCTTCAGAGGTGGCGGATTCTAAATCGAGAATCCCCAACAACATGTTCTGATATCTAGGTGGTAATAATGTACCAGCTTCACTGACAACGCTTCGAAGCTCTTCTGTTCCCAGCGTTTCCTGCTTATGCTTAGCAGCATTTATTCCAAAAATACGAAGTAGAAGGTTGGCAAATAAATTGACGACCCAAACGATGGGGTAGAGCAGTTTTAACAAAGGTGTGTAGATCCAGGCGGCTGGAAATGCCAATGCTTCTGGTTTTATCGCAGCCAGGGTTTTAGGCGCTACTTCGGAAAAAATAAGAATGGCAAGGGTTAATAAGCCGGCACCGATGGCAATACCCGTATCACCAGCCAAACGCATTGCAATGACTGTGGTTAAAGAAGAAGCGAGAATGTTTACAAAATTATTACCCAGTAAAATCAGGCCAAGTAGACGATCTGGTCGTTGTAGTAATTTTTGTGCTTTTCTTGCTCCGGAATGCTTCTTTTTTACCAGGTACTGCAAACGATAGCGATTGAGTGTCATCAAGGCCGTTTCTGACCCTGAAAAAAAAGCAGAAAGTAGTAACAGAAAAACTAGTATTCCAAAAAGGATATTTAAAGAGATATTGTCCAAAAAAAATTGATTCCTTTGTTTACGAAAACATTACATAGTCTCTACATTGACAAAAATTTGTCAAGTACCTAATTCACAAAAAATTTAAAATTCCTGTTCTAGAGTGGCGGTTTTTTGACAGATTGACAATTCGATGCTTAACTTCTATAGATTTCCAACTAAAAGAAGAGTGAATAATAAGGATGAGTTTACCGCGTATTTTGTACATCGAAGATAATCAATCGAGATCCAAAGAATTTGTTTCTATTTTAGAATTTGTAGAATATCGTGTCGAGGTAGCGAATTCATCCTCTTTTAGTGACTTATTTGATGACCTTGAAGATGTAATAGCAATTTTTGTTGGCAATGGAATAGATAAACAAGCTTCTCTGATGACAGCAGTGCAGGAAAGGGCTCATACCATCCCGGTTATTTTATTAACGGAAAAGGCGAACGAATCTCAAGTTCCAACCGCAATACAAGAAAAGATTAGTCAAATTTTTTCATGGCCTGCAACTTTTGCTGAATTAAAAAATCTACTGGATAATTTACCAACCACATTACTACGGCACGGGAATCCGCGAACGGGGATGGATCGGCGGGTATATCAGCGGCGAATGACATCGGGGCCTAGGCTTGAAGGCAATAGTCCTGCAATTAGATATGTTAGAAAGCTTATAGACCAGGTTGCCAATTCAGCAGCAACAGTATTGATTTTGGGCGAATCAGGAACGGGGAAAGAAGTCATAGCCAGAAGTTTGCATATGGCATCTGGTAGACAAGATAAGCCTTTTGTACCTATAAATTGTGGAGCGATTCCGGCTGAGCTTTTGGAGAGCGAGTTGTTTGGCCATGAAAAAGGTGCGTTTACAGGGGCGTTAACAACCAGACAAGGGCGTTTTGAACTTGCGGAAGGCGGTACCTTGTTCCTTGATGAAATTGGCGATATGCCGATGCCTATGCAGGTGAAAATTCTACGGGTTTTGCAAGAACGTACTTATGAGCGGGTAGGCAATAATAAATCGATGAAATGTGATGTGCGAATTATCGCAGCAACTCATCGTAACCTGGAAGAAGAAATAACCCAAAAACGTTTTCGTGAAGATTTATATTATCGGTTAAATGTTTTTCCTATTGAAGTCCCGGCACTGAGAGACAGAACGGAAGATATTCCTATTTTAGTTAGAGATCTCATTGCCAGGTTGGAAAAAGACAATCGAGGTTCAGTAAGTCTTTCACCCGGCGTAATCAAATTATTAATGCAGCATGACTGGCCCGGTAATGTTAGGGAATTAGCTAATTTAATGGAACGGTTGGCGATAGTGAAACCACAAGGGTTAGTTGAGGAAATGGATTTGCCAGATAAATATCAAAAATATACGGTTCCAGAAGGTATGGTTTTAGACTTGCAAATAGCCGAGGACAAGCCTTTAGTTAACGATAGTTTTCCACAGCAAAGTCTTCAACAACCCAAAGAAATTACCAAAATACCACCAGAGGGACTTGATCTGAAGCAATATTTAGGGGATCTTGAGTGTGATCTGATTCAGCAGGCGTTAGACGAATGTAACGGAGTTGTTGCCCATGCAGCTAAGTTGTTGAAAATGCGCCGTACGACGTTAGTGGAGAAGTTGAGGAAATATGACTTACGAAATGTCGAGGCATAAATTCCTTTTTTAACTATTTTAGAGATTGTGTACCATCGACTTTCAATATGGCATAAAGCTAAGTGAGATGACCGAAAAAAGCTGGTGCCTTAGTCTGTTGAAATATGTGTAAAAGTTAAAACAGGGTGATGAAGCCAAATTACCTAATAAGCCTTAAACCTAAATAAATCAGTTGAGCACAGATTTTGTGGGAAATCTGGGCAAAAAAGACAAAGAATAGCTCGAAAATAATGGCCCTAGTCCTTATTGAGAGCTATTCTACCGAATTTTCTGAGCCTATAGATCCAAATTGGCCCCATTATTTCTCAGCCACTCTTTTCGTTCCCGGAAATCCAGCATGACCTTATCGACTTCATTCCAAAAGGCATCAGAATGATTTCGGTGATGAATATGACATAGTTCGTGGACAATAATGTAATCAATGATTTTTGACGGGGCCATCATACATTTCCAGTGAAAGGCTAAAGCATTATCTTTATTACAGCTAGCCCAGCGGTATCCCATATCCCGTACTTTAACTGACGTAGGTTGAACGCCAACCTTTGGTGCAAAATACTTAACCCGTTGTTCGATTCTTTGCAGGCATTTATTGGAATAATAGCTTTCAAAAGCTTTTTTTGCTGATTCCGTACCTCTGGCATCAATTAATTCTCTATTCAGGCAGAATCGACCTTCCTTTAGTATCAAGTCTGCTTCTTGGCCAGTGACTAACGAAAGGCGATAACAACGCCCCAAATACAAGAATGTCTCACCATTTACCCACTCTCGCACCACGGCCGTGGCATTTAAGTCTCTCCATTCGGCAAGGTTACGGTAAACCCACATGCGCTTGCTTTCAACCACTGCATCGACTTGTTCAGCACTGTAATCTTTAGGTGGGCGAACAATGATATCACCATTACGTTCAATAACAATGTCAGTGGTTTTTCGGTCACTACCAGGCATTAGCTGATAGTCAATATCTCGAATACGTCTAGCGTTCATGACTGATCACCTTCAGTTACACCTTTTATCAACGCCTCGTGTCGATTTTTTGCAAGTTTCATTATCTCTATGGCTACACGCTCACGCTTTTGTTTCAATTCGGCAATGCCAGTTATGGTTAAAGCAGTTTTGATCTCGCTGCGGGTTTTCTTTTGCTTGTCGGCATTATTCCAAAAGTCGATACTGCCTATACTATCTTGTAGTGTTTCGACGACAGCTTCCATCAATACCTTCATTTTGGCTTTTTCTCCAGCAGGTACTTTCCCGTTTTTAAAAGCCTCATTGGCGATATGCTCATAGAAAGTCGTTGCTTCTTTACTCATACCATCCTCGCCTGTTTTACGACCTTGCGTGGCTTCGGTGCGTAACTTTTCTAATTCTTCTGCTAACTTTTCCCATTGATCTTGATGCTGGTCGATGAGGTTTTCTACCTTATCAGACAGGCTTTTATAAAAGGCCGGGTCTTCATCATTGTGAACGGTGCAATGTTTGCGTATAGCATGTTCCATTTCGCTGGCTTTTGCCTCGGCATTACCATCAGCGTGTTTGTTCAGGTTTTCAATAAAGTCATCGGCTAACAGTTCGACCGGGGGTACTTTGGGGTTAATGCCTAAACTGATCAGGTGCTCGTTAATTAAGTCTTTTACTTTTTCGCCAGCATCACCAAGGCTTAGGCTGGTATCTTTATAACGCTCTTTGGCAACCCTCAAAATATAACCAAAACGCTTGGCAGGCACGCGGTAAGGGTTTGCCGCCTGATGAGGTAAAATAATATCCATGCTCATCAGAAATTTCTTTAAATAGACATCAAAGTCAGCACGGATTTTTTCATCTTTTAATAGCTTTACCGCCTCATGCACGATAGCAGCATCGGCTTCAATGTTGGGCATTTTTCCTTGAATAAAGGCTTCAATCTGTACCACCTTGTTATCCGTAAACAATTGCAAGAGACGTTGGTAACGTTCTTCTAGTACCGGCATTTCCGAGCTAATACTTTTCAGCCCCTCTGTTAGCTCTTGCTGTTCATCTGCTGCTGCATATAAAGTCAGTGCATCAGTAAGGTTTTCCGTTAAGCCAATGTAATCGACAACATAACCACGCTTTTTACCCTTTGTAACGCGATTGGTACGGGCGATGGCTTGTAGCAAAGTGTGTTCTCGAATTTTTTTATCGATATACATTACTTGCTCTATCGGTGCATCAAAGCCAGTTAGTAGCATGTCGCATACAATCAAAAAGGCGATGCCGGTATAAGGCTTGTCTGGGTCTTCGCTATCGAAAGACCGACAGAAATTATCCACAGCATTCCAGGCTTTGGCTTGCCTGCGGGCTTCAGTGATATAGGCTGCCTCGTTAGTGCCATCACCGGATATGACGACAGCGGCTTTTAGAAAAGCTATTTTCTTGATCAGAGCCGTGTTAGCGACAGGTTCGGCTTTTAACGCCATCACCCGTTCATTAAGTTCATCCGTAATTGCTGCCTGATAGCGCACGGCTGCTAATTTGGAATGACACACTACCTGGGCTTTAAAGCCGTTAGGAAAAATGTGCTCCAGATAGTGACTCACCATATCTTTAGCAATGGCTTTAATGCGCTGTTCAGCTTCCAAAATATCGCCTGTGGCACCGTATTTCTTCTTTATAGCAAGTAATTCTTCTTCACTACGATCATTAAACAGGTTTTCAAATTTAGCTTCGAAACCGTGCTTGTCATTGAGCGCAGAATCTGCTGTTCGGCCTTCGTACAATATTTGCAAGGTAGCGCCATCGTTTACCGCATCCATCAAACGGTAGATATCAATGTACTCACCAAAGCGTTTATGGGTTTTTTTCTCACCGTGTCGATCAGCTTTCAAAGGTGTGCCGGTAAAAGCAATGCGTGCGGCATTAGGAAAGGCTTCAAAGATATTGTCGCCTAAATCAGATCCCTGGGTACGATGGGCTTCGTCAATCATCAATACAATACGCGATGAATCATTGACGAGGCCGAAGGTTTGGTTGCTCGGCATCGCTTGATAGGTGGCCAATGCCTCAGCAACTTTTAACGGCAGGCTTTGTTCGCGCACTTGAAATTTATGCACCATCACCATATTGATATCTGAGCTATCATCGGCTAAATTCAGGCGCAAAGCCTGTGAGCTTTCGATACTGTTAACACGCCCGCCAATCAAGGTGGCAGTTTCAGCTAGCTGGTCTTCTAAATCAACGCGATCATTAATCAGCAGGATTTTATAATCGTTTAAATCCTTGGATACTCGCAGTAGTCGTGCGACAAATACCATGGTTAAACTTTTACCCGACCCTTGAGTGTGCCATACCACACCGCTTTTATCTGTCACGTTTTGACCATGACGCAAACGTTCGATAATTTTATTGGCAGCACGAAACTGTTGGTAGCGACAGACTACTTTTATGCGTGGGCCGCTGTCGGTATCCATAAACACCGATGAACTACGCAAAATATTCAGCAAGTTGGCTTTATTGAGCATACCGCTAATCAATTGCTGTTGTTGATTCATGCCTTCAGCACTGGCATCATCACTTGGCCATTGGGTTTTCCAAGGGAAAAAATGCTCAACACCCGATGTAATGGTGCCGTAGTCGGCTTCCAACCCACAACTACGAATCACCATCATTGAAGTGTGGAATAATTTAGGTTCGCCTTCTTTTAAGCCTTGTTGTTTTGTGGCTTTGCGCTGGTTCATATAACGCCGCAACTGCTCAAAGGCTTCGGGCATAGGATTGGCACAATTTGGCCCACCTTTTTTACACTCCACCACAATCAACGGCAGGCCGTTTACAAATAATACAATATCGGGGATGATGAATTGCTTTACACAGC
>JAUXDP010000285.1 GCA_030618325.1 Methylococcaceae bacterium
TTGCCTTCAACACTTCCTTTGGGGCTGCTGGACTTAGTAGGTGTGTTAATATAGAAACAGGAATAGTTGAGTAGACCTGGTCAGCAGATAAGGTACTGGTTTTACCCTCGATTTCATAAACTACCTCTCGGTGTTTGTCTTTTAAATCTAGATGTGTGACTTTTGCATTAAAAACAAATTCAGCCCCTGCTTTTTCTGCCGCTTTATGCAAAGCAGTTGAAATTTGTCCGAATCCAAACCGAGGATAGTAAAAAATACCTTTTTTATTTGAACCCCCACTTCCTTTGCTTCCTCCCGGCAATAAACGTTTGATCATTTTCATGATGGAATTAGCAGAAACACGTTTATATGCCTGTATAGGGGAAATATCTTCCGGATCCAGTCCCCATATTTTCTTTGCATAAGGAAAATAAAACTCATTACAAATGGTTTTACCCAAACCTGTTTGAATAACGGAGGCAAAGCTTTCATTTCCCTTGTTTTTGGATTTCGAGAATGGAAAAAATCCACTAATAAGATCAATACCTACGCCAATGGAAAATTTTGGGTGTAACCGTAGCACTAGGTCAACGATTTTTAACGGAAAATGAATCCAACGCCCAAGTAGTTTGATTCTTCCGTGACGGGGGCGTTCTAGTAAGTCATCTCCCAGTAGATCCTGAATACGTTTAAACACAGCAGGATCTGATGCCGGGTGTAAACGATGACTGCCATAATCGACGTTAACATCGGCTATATTAAAACTTGTGGCATTGCCACCAACAAAGTTATTAATTTCCAATACCGTCACGGGTACTTTTTTTTCTGCCAGTTCCAGTGCAGCTGCTAGACCAGCAGGCCCCGCACCCAGTATTACAACTCTTTTCATTTGTTGATCCCCTGTGAAATATTCTTTGTTTGTTTTTTTCGACGCATGGTTATCAATACCAATAACCCTGAAATCAGCCCCGTAGCAATTAATATACTTTGCCAGGAAAGACCCTGGCTAACAGATAACGTAGTCTCAACACCAAAAGGAGATAGTAACCCGGCTAGAACCGCTTCTCTAACACCAAGACCACCAAGACTAACAGGCGCTAAAGCAATCAATTTTGCCAAAGGCCAGGCCCAGAACCAGAGCGCATTTTCTATGTTAATACCAATTGCTTCAGCAAGTTTTATATTGAGAAAAATAAAACCAGATTGTACTGCCAGGGAAAGACTAAAGGCAAAGAATGCAATTAAAGGTCTTGATAAAAGAGAGTTTAGAGAGTGTTTGATTTTTGTAATAATGTTTCCAAGAAATTTAGGAAACTTTTCAGTTGGCACAAATTTTATGCAGATAATTCCAAAAATGACAGAAATACAAACGAAACCAGCGATTATAATAAAGGCTAGTTTAATTTCAGCAGAAATATTTTTTGTGATAAACAAACTTGCGATACAGGCAATTAAAATGAGCGCTATCGTGTCATTTATCCTGTCCATTAAGCTACCCACGGTGATAGCTTCGAGCTTACCTTTCTTTTTAACTGCCATCCCTGCGCGAATAACATCTCCGCCAATAATGGAAGGCAAGCATAGATTTGCAAAAAGACCCGCAGCATGGGCTCTGATTGCTGTGCCACAGGGGATTTTTACGCCGCTTGCCCTCACAACTAAACGCCATTTTAGTGCAGAGATAATATGCCCTGTAGCAAAACAGGCTAGCACTATCCCCCATGTGTTGACGGGAATTAATTTTATCGCCTGTAAAAAATCTTTAAATGGAATAAAATAAAAAAGGGCGTAAAGTATACCGAAGCTAACACTCGCACGAAAAAAAACTATCAAAAGTTTTTTTAATTTTCCTGATTTTTTTTTTTGAGAGGGCTGTCTCACTTTAAACTTTAGGCCTTAGTGCAATTTTGGCAATTTGATCTGATAGCAACCCCACACACCAAAGTAATACAGCAGTAATGAAACCCAGTAAGGCGGTTTCAGAAAAGTTACCGATGGTAAGATCATAAGCAAACTTGCTTATTCCTAATAGAAAGAAAGCCCCTCCCATTGGGAGAAAAATTTTCAAAGGATTAAAGTAAACAATAGTTCTGATAATCAATAACAAAAAATCAAAAGCATGCGTTGCTTTAATTTTAGAATCACCTATTCTCGCATGATAATCAATGGGTACGTATTTAACCAGTGATTGTGTGCAGAGTGATGCGAGGGTTATGGTTGTTGTAAACGAAAATCCTGCAGGAAGCAAATGTTCAAAACGCATGACCAAGTCTTTTCTCATCACCCTTAAACCTGAGTTTAAATCAGGAATAGGTCTCCCTGCAAGATAAGCAGAAAGCACTCTTAACGCCCATTTTGCTGGCTTTCTAACATTGGGAATAGTAACATTCTTACCAATTCTTGCACCGACTACCATATCATAATTACCCAGGCTTTCAACAAGGTCGGGAATGCGATTCGCAGGATAAGTACCATCGGCATCGGTAATTACGATTACATCATATTTTGCTGAACGAATACCAGCTTTCAATGCTGCACCATAGCCTCGATTTTCAGGAAGATCAATGACTTTAACGCCTTTAACTCCAGCGGCGATTTCTGCTGTTTTATCAGTCGAGCCATCATTAACCACAATTATTTCATGAGTAAGGCTGGAAGAATCCATGATTTCATAGACATCTTTCAGGCTAGGTACAATACCTCCCTCTTCATTATATGCAGGAATAACTATGCTGATAGCAGGTAAAATTGTTGAATTTTCCAATTGTAAAGCTCCTAAGATTTGCTTCGCATAACAATCATGTTGCCATCTCCCAGTGTTCCAGGAAATGTTTTCATGTGTTCATAATCTGATTCAAGTATGTTATAAAGTGCAGGAAAGGCACTCTTAACGATTCCTGGTAAAGTATATATTATCCAAGTATAGCCGCTTTTTGATTTATGCTCATTAAGCTCTTTAATAGTCGTAATTTCTGGCCATTCAGGCGCATAATATAAATGATAAATTTTACCAGCCAAATGCAGAGCCACCACAGTATCTTTATTTTTTGCGTATTTTCTAACATAATCTCTTGCTGATGTAAAATCTTGTTTTGGGTATTGATAAACTTTTGGCATTGATAGAGTAAAAAACAAACAAATGAGAAGAACAGGGCCATAGTGAATAAGATTAATCTGTTTATTTAACATATTACAAAGTAATTGGCCAAATCCGAGCGATCCAACTACCGCAATGGTAGCAAAAAAACCGATCTCACTGAAAAACATACGTGGCCAGAGGTTTCTGCCCAGAGCAAACATAACACCACCCAGTAAAATAGCAGGGGAGAGCGCAAGAAAAACAAACAGTAAATCCCGTTTGACGCAGCAAATAAGTCCATATAGACCTACTGTGCCCGCAGAAATGATACCAAACCAACCTAATGCAACGCCAATACCAAAATTCCGCAGTATTTCATTAATTAGCCATAAAGGATTACGCCAGGCAACTGGATTTGGGGATGAATCAGTATCCGGTTGATTAAAGAAATCAATTATTTGCGGTAAGGAAATCGCATAGACATGCAGAGTAAACCAGGCTGCCAGTATAAAACCTATGAGAGGCTGCCAGTAATTAAATTGCTGATTTGAGCCTTTGACTTTTATAATAAGCAATCCCAGATAAACTATTCCATGTGTAATTGCTATAAACACAGCCGTTAAATGGGCCCAGGCAGCCATGGTAACAGCCATAGCATAAGCTATCCAGTATTTCCATTTTTTTGTTTCCAGGCCTCGTAGCCTAAATTCTGTGGCTATAATGGTACCAAATAAAAGAATGGTGTAGCCCCGTGCATTTTGGGAGAACCAGATATGATGATAGGAAACAGCTAACAAAGTTGCTGA
>JAUXDP010000073.1 GCA_030618325.1 Methylococcaceae bacterium
GTGATACAAATACTATCAGGATAGTTCTGCATCAGCATACGAAGTGTTTGTTTTGCCTGATTAGGCGGCAGCAGGTTAGGGTGCTTACCTATTATTCCAGCCAAGAAAACTACGCTGAAAAGATAACGATCCTGGCATAAATTAATGAAATATCGTTTACCAGTCAGGCTCTGGCTGAGGTATAACGCATGGTTTAATAATTCATAGTTAGAAATAAGCCTGTCATCGAATATGCTAAAAATTTGGTCTGCTTGGTTTAAAAAAAAATTATTTGTTGAGTTCGGAGACTGCATACGAGAATCAAGTTAATGCGATTATCTAATGAAACATATTATACCTTTCAAACTAGAAAAATCAGTTGAACGCGGAATTATAGCGCAAGATATTGGTTTTACAGTGCTTTAAAAAAATCTTAGCATCACCCTTAGGTTAAGTGGATATATTTGGAAGTACTGTGGAAGCAAGAGCTTGTGCTAGAATCCGTGAGTAACTGATTTTTCTAGGATAATTCGTGTAGGGTTTGAATTAGCGATATGTTAGAGTGTCACCGGTAGTCTTGTTTCACAAATGTAAATGCAGTTTTCTATTCAAATAATAACAGGAGTAAGCTCATGAGTATTACAAGAAAATTAGGTGCAGAATTCATTGGAACATTTTGGTTAGTTCTGGGGGGATGTGGTAGCGCTGTTTTAGCTGCGGCATTCCCCGATGTCGGGATCGGTCTGCTTGGGGTCGCGTTGGCTTTTGGTTTGACCGTGCTAACTATGGCTTATGCTATCGGGCATATATCTGGTTGTCATCTTAATCCAGCAGTATCTATTGGCTTGTGGATGGGCGGTAGATTTCCTGCAAAACAGTTGGGGCCCTATATCGGTGCTCAAGTAGCAGGAGGTATTGCCGGTGCGGCAATTTTATACCTTATCGCATCAGGGCAGGCTGGTTTTGATCTCAGCGGAGGTTTTGCTTCTAATGGTTACGGTGAGCATTCACCCGGCGGTTATAGCCTGGTTGCAGCTTTGACAACAGAAATTGTCATGACATTCATGTTCTTAATCATTATCTTGGGAGCCACAGATGTGCGCGCACCTCAAGGTTTTGCCCCTCTTGCTATTGGCTTGGGCTTAACTTTGATACATTTAATCAGTATCCCTGTGACTAATACTTCGGTAAACCCAGCTCGAAGTACTGCAGTTGCCATTTTTGCTGGTGATTGGGCATTAATGCAGTTATGGTTGTTCTGGATAGCGCCTATTATCGGTGCCATTTTGGCTGGGTTTGTATACAAATGGCTAGAGCAAGATGATATTGAAGATTATGTAGAAGACTAAAGTTTTTGTTTATCTCGTGTTATCGTTATACTTCGCACCACCACAAAAGCATAACTGTAGTGGTACGAAGTATAGTTAACCATTTCAGAAAAAGTCCCACCTAAAGCACATTTATACCCATAATTATAATGCACATACTTTATGAGGCTTTGATCGCTCTCATTGCACTCTCATATCTAGCTTTTTTTGGTGTTTCTCTCTCGTTGATTAGTCTTGCACTTTGGTTTTTTTGGAAAGAATTATGGTTTCAACGCATAGGGCGGCGTGTCTTACATTTTTTATTACACTTTTTTTTCGCTGGACTAAAAATGTCTCGGCTATTAATCGTCGATTTTTCAGCTCTTGATAAACTCAAAAATGAACCGGGAATGATAATTATTGCCAATCATCCTTGTTTAATGGATGCCTTGTTCTTCAGTTCCCGATTGCCTGACCTGGTCAGTGTTATGAAAAGCGATGTACTCAAAAATCCAATGTTTTTTGGCGGGGCTAGGCTAAGTGGGTTTATTCCCAGTGATTCACCTAGAGACTTCATAAAAAAATGTAGTGAAATTCTGGCAAAAAATGCTCATCTATTGCTTTTTCCAGAAGGAACACGCAGCATATCTCGTCAAGTAAACACATTTAAAAAAGGCTTTGCCCTGGTCGCCAGAGAAGCAAATGTACCCGTCCAAACAGTGTTTATTGAAGCAAATACCCCATTTTTGGGTAAAGGTTGGTCATTGTTGAGTAAACCAAATTTTCCTTTAAAATATCGGGCAACATTGGGAAATCGATTTCAACTTGTGGAAGGGGAAAATTACAAGCTGTTTGCTGCTAAACTGGAACAGTATTTTAAAAAACACATTCCGGACTACCAGCGACCACCTCGTCTTGATGCGCTTAAAATCTAAAACACATTTACTGTTAATCCCTAGTTACAATACAGGTGGAATTGTTGTCGATGTTATTAAAGCGGCATTGCAGTTTTGGCAGCCGGTTTGGGTTGTTGTTGATGGAAGTGATGATGGTAGTACTGAATTGCTGGAAAAATTAGCGCAATCAGAATCTGGTCTCAGAGTATTTAAACATCCCGAAAATCAGGGTAAAGGCTCTGCTGTGTATACCGGTACTTTAGCCGCATCGGAACAAGGATTTACCCATGTTCTGACTATGGATGCCGATGGCCAACATCCTGCCAATTTGATCGGTAAGATGATGCGTTTATCGCTTGAAAATTCTGAAGCAATGATCCTCGGGGAACCCGTCTTTGATGAAAGTGCCCCAGCATCACGTGTTCACGGACGTAAAATTTCAAATATTTGGGCTAACCTGGAAACTTTTTGGGTAGGAATCCATGATTCATTATTTGGGTTTCGGATTTATCCTATTAAAGCATTATTAGAAGTGATGGACGAAACCCTTTTTGCCCGCCGCTTTGATTTCGACCCTGAAGTAGCCGTTCGACTAGCCTGGAAAGGTGTGCCCATCATCAATACTGCCGTACCTGTTCGCTATCTTTCTGCTGAGGAAGGAGGCGTTTCCCAGTTTCATTATTTACGAGACAATTGGTTATTAATCGGTATGCATACCCGATTATTTTTTGGCTTTTTACTACGGGTTCCAGTATTGCTTTGGCGAAAGCTAAAGAAATTATTTTAATTAATTCTGCCCTGAAGTTATCCGCAAAGTGGGTGGTGAAGTATACTCTCCGCACATGAATTTTTAGCATTCAGGTGCCTCATTTTTTGTGGAAGGTAAGGCGAAAAAATGCCGCTGTAGCAATCTACAGCAAGGTTTTTCAACGCAGCCTTCCGCAAAAAAGGGGGCATGGGTGCTGAAAATTCATGTGCGGAGAGTATATATGCTTAAAGGTAAGAGTCAACCTGTAAGCCGGGTTCTGTCGAGAACAGTCATTCATCTAGGTAACAAGTCACCCTGTTACTCAAGCGATCTACCCAGGAACTGCGCGGGCCACGCGATTGTTCCTCTATTTGATCTTGCTCCGGATGGGGTTTACCCTGCCACTCCTGTTACCAGAAGTGCGGTGCGCTCTTACCGCACCATTTCACCCTTACCCAACCTCTGGACAATGATCCAGAGCTGGGCGGTATATTTTCTGCGGCACTTTCCGTAAGCTCGCGCTTCCCAGGCGTTACCTGGCATCCCGCCCAATGGAGCCCGGACTTTCCTCTACTTTATAAAAATAAAATAGCGACTGCTCGGTTGACTCTTGAAACTATTGTACCTAAATCTCAGGTTAGATTGAAATCAAAAATACCCGTTTCTGGTTGCAATTGTTATTAACATCAGCTTAAGCTATATAACCTAAAATATAACACACTATTATTTTTATAAACTGGACAAATTACATGCGTTTATTATTAGTTGAAGATGACCCGATTCTAGGTGATGGCTTACAAGCCGGACTTTCAATTGAAGGCTATGCTGTTGATTGGATAAAAGACGGCATTCAAGCAAACGAAGCTTTAAAATCGCATAACTATGAACTAGTCGTGCTTGACTTAGGTATACCAGGCATGGATGGTTTGCGAGTGCTCGACGCTTTACGAAAACGTAAAGATCATGTTGCGGTATTAATTCTTACTGCGCGGGATACGGTAAATGACCGGGTACTTGGCTTGGACAGTGGTGCGGATGATTTTGTAGTCAAACCTTTCGATCTGAATGAAATTTGCGCCCGCCTTAGAGCCCTTGTAAGACGGAATTCTGGGCAAGCCACTCCTTGTTTTGAATATAAAGGACTCTCTCTTGACCCTGCTGCACATCAAGTCAAATTACACGGAATATCCGTTGATGTCTCCAACAAAGAATTTGAGATTTTGAGTTTTTTAATGCAAAACCAGGGGAAAGTAGCTTCACGCGCCAGACTTGAAGAAACATTGTACGCCTGGAATACTGAGGTTGAAAGTAATACAGTAGAAGTTCATATTCATCACTTACGGAAAAAACTGGGCCCAAATTATATTAGGACTGTCCGAGGCGTAGGCTACATTATCGATGAAGAAGACTAAATATTATTCGCTGAAAGGCCTACTTTTATTTACTCTTCTAACAACTACAATCGTTACCTGGGGAATAACAGCATTTATCAGTTACCAGGAAGTTAGATCTGAAGTCTATGATCTGTTTGATGATGAATTGGCACAATCAGCTAAAGTTATTCATGCTTTTGTTGAGAGTCTGTTGCACAACAAAACTCTTTATGAAGATTGGGACCTGGATGAAGGCATCTCCATGCTGGAAGAACACATTGGCAAAAATAAATACGAACACAAAGTGGCTTTCCAGCTGTGGATGACTGAGCAAGGTCTGATTTTAAGATCCAAAAATGCACCCACTTTTACATTTTCAGAAATAAAAAATGGTTTCAGTAATATCACAATAGACGAACAACCCTGGGATGTTTTTAGTTTACAAAATAAGGATGAGGAGGGTGATGAAACCTATGTGATTCATGTCGCCCAGCATACTGATATCCGCAAACAACTCACTGAAAAAATTGCTTTTCTGGTTTACAAACAAGCGCTAGTTAGTCTGCCTTTTTTATTGATTATGATCTGGCTGATAGTGGGTTATGCACTAAGACCTATTAAAAGTCTTACTAACCAACTTAAGCATAGAAAATTAAACTACCTAAAACCCTTATCAATAAAGAAACTACCTGTTGAACTTGCACCGATATTAAATTCATTAAATGATCTTTTTGGCAGACTGGAACATGCTTTTGAAAATGAACGCCGCTTTACCGCTGATGCATCTCATGAATTACGAACCCCTTTGGCGGGCCTGTTAACCCAATCCCAAGTAGCACTAAAAGCCAAAGATGAGGCTACTCAGCATCAGGCTCTAATGCAAATTGAAAGAGCTGTTTTTCGTATGACCCACATGCTGGAACAACTATTGATTCTCTCTAGGCTGGAGTCTGAGTCTAGTGAGGTTGAAAAAGAATTATTAAATATTACTGATACTATCAATCAAGTATTGACAGACCTTGCACATTTGGCGGACAAAAAAAATACTGATATAGAAATTTCCATTGAAAGCAATCGCCTGATTTTAGCTAACTCAGGGCTTTTATATGTACTCATAAGAAACATAATTCACAATGCCATTCTCTACTCGCCCGAAAATGGCCAAGTCACCATTAAAATTTCAGCTAATGAAAATAATATTGTGCTATCAGTCCAGGATTCAGGTCCCGGCATCCCTCACGAGCACAGAGAACAGGTAATGCAACGTTTCTTCAGGCGCGTTGAAACCGCTAACTCCACGACAGGTAGCGGACTAGGCTTATCAATCGTCAGTAACATTGCTACCATACACAATGCCCAAATAAAACTTGGTCAATCCGATCTAGGAGGCTTAAATTTTGAAATTCACTTTCCCATTATTAAGAGGCGATCAACTTGAGTTTTATCGGGTTGGCAGTCTTGAAGAGCATGTTCAAGCCTATTCCGAGTTATCGGTAGCTGTGGGCGGTTGGGGTGGGGAAGCCAGAATTTAAATGTGCATAAATGAAGATGTAACGGACCAGAACACCACAAATGATGCTAACCCAGTAGGTGTAGAAAAAGCACTAAGCCTATATATCCATTTCCCATGGTGTATACAAAAATGCCCCTATTGCGATTTTAATTCTCACGCTGTTAAAACTGATATTCCGGAAAATAAATATATCGAAGCCTTACTTATTGATCTTCAACAAGATATTCAGGCATTCGGTATTACAAGGCCTATACAAAGTATTTTTCTAGGTGGTGGAACACCGAGCCTGTTTTCTCCAGAAGCTCTCGATCACTTACTCAATAAGATTAGTCAACACCTAATAATACAAGCAGAGGCTGAAATTACTCTAGAAGCCAACCCCGGTACGTTTGAAAGCCAAAAATTTGCAGAATTTCGAGCAACAGGCATTAACCGGCTTTCCATTGGTATCCAAAGTTTTAATGACGAACACTTAAAAAGTCTTGGCCGAGTACATTCCGCTAAAGAAGCTATTCGCGCTAGTGAAATTGCTCATTACGCAGGCTTTGATAACTTTAATCTGGATCTAATGTTTGGCCTGCCTGGCGGCACTAGCAAAGAAAGCAGTAAGGACATTGCAACAGCCATTGATCTAGAGCCGCGACATATTTCTCTCTATCAGCTGACTCTGGAACCCAATACCTTTTTTTATAGGTATCCCCCGAAACTCCCATCAGATGATCAGATATTTACCACGCAAAAAAACTGTCAATCTCTCCTGCATGACCAAGGCTATTATCAATATGAAATATCGGCTTTCGCGAAAGATGGTTTTCTTTGTCAGCATAATCTGAATTATTGGCAATTTGGCGATTACATTGGAATTGGTGCCGGTGCACATGGAAAAATCACCCTAAATCAGCCCAATAAAATTGTCCGAACCAGCAAAGCTAAACATCCAGAATCCTTTCTCAAAGGCATCAAAAATGATAAGGGTTTTCACTTTATTCCAATTACTGAACTTCCCCTGGAATTTATGATGAACCAATTGAGGCTTAGGAAAGGATTTGACCTGGAACATTATTTGATAATGACAGGCTTACCCTTAACCAGTCTTGAACCGGCACTTTCAGAGCTAATAGACCAAGGGTTGATTATTGAAAAACAACAACAATATCGGTGTTCCGAACAAGGTTGGAATTATCTCGACGATATTCTGGAGCGTTTCATACCCAAATAACCAGAAAAATCTAATACAATAAGCCTAATTTTACTGAGGTGTAGTTGCAATGTTAGATTTTCAAAAAGACTTTATTCATTTTTCGCTTGACTGCGGTGTGCTTAAATTTGGTGAATTCAAATTAAAATCTGGTCGAACCAGCCCTTATTTTTTTAATACCGGCTTATTTAATACGGGTATGAAATTGGGCAAACTGGGGCAATACTATGCACAGGCATTAAGCTACTCCGAGATACAGGCAGATGTGCTCTACGGTCCTGCTTACAAAGGGATTCCTTTGGTCAGCGCCACATCTATTGCTTATGCGCAGTTAACAAATCAGGATATACCTTTTGCTTTTAACCGCAAGGAGGCGAAAGATCATGGCGAAGGAGGCCTCTTGGTTGGCTCTCCATTGCAAGGTAATGTTGTCATTCTTGATGATGTGATTACCGCAGGCACCTCAGCGCGCGAATCAATTGATATTATCATCGCTGCCAATGCTACCCCAGCAGGAATATTAATTGCTCTGGACAGGCAAGAACAAGGACTCAACGGAATTTCCATTATCCAGGAGCTCAAACAAAAGCACCATCTCCCGGTAATAGCTATTATCAGCTTAGCTGATATTATTGAATTTATAGCTGACGCACCTGAACATAAAAACCACATTAAAGCCATAGAACTTTATCAAGAAACCTACGGGGCTTGATGTATTTTAAATTTAATCAGTTTTTTGCACTTCGGTATCAATTTCAAATTCCCTGTAAATCCGCTGGGCAACTTTTTCTGCTTGTTTCTGGTTTTTAAATGGTCCAGCAATTACTTGAAAATCTTGCCCTTTTTCAAGTACCCGACTGGGTATTTGTGGCCCTTGGTGATTAAGCATCGCCGCCAACTTTATCGCATGATCTTTGCGTGTGAATGTCGGAGTGAGAACTGTCCAGCTATCTGGTATTAACGGTGTCACAACTGGCATGCCGAATAATCTATCTGGCCGCTTAACTAGCGGAACATCATATTCTGATTGGTCATGATCTGAAACCAAGATAGGTATCGGAAATCCTGCCGCTTCAGTCAATATTTTATTCACTCTCTCCCAATCTATTTTTAGTACACTCGCCTCGGGGGTTCGTTTTAGCTTCTCTGCCAATAGCTTGTTCAATCGCTTTTTAATTTTTTTTTGCCGCTTGACTGAAGAATGTGCTTCAAGGTAAAGTCTGTTTCCCCGCCAGCCAGCCAAATAGGGTTGATTAACAATCCTGACCTGGGTTCCGACTGAAACCCGACGAAATAATTCTTCAATACCTTTAGGATACAGGCGCACACAACCATGACTAACCCTTAGTCCGACACCATAGGGTTTGTTAGTGCCATGAATCAGATAACTAGGAAAACCCAGACGCAAGGCATATTCTCCCAAGGGGTTGTCTGGTCCCGCCTTAACTACCGCAGGCAGCGGGTCATTTTTTAATGCATGTTCCTGTCTAACAGAAACAGGGACATACCAATTTGGCGCCTTGGTTTTACTGATAATTTTAGTTTTACCCAAAGGCGTAACCCAACCTTCCTTACCAATACCAATTGGAGCGCTCATCAATATTTTTTGTTGCGTAGGATAATTGTCTGGATAATAAAACAAGCGCATATTGGCAAGGTTCATTACTATTCCTTTGCGGGGTGCATCCGGTAAAATGAATTGTAAAGGCAATATGATCCTACTTTCCGCACCGAGTTGCCAAACGTTTAAACCCTTATTTGCCCGTACAATCTCGTCAAATCCCAGACTAAAATGTCTTGCAATATCAGGAAGAGTTTCACCTTCTTTACTATGTACAGCAGCTGTCTGGCCAATGATGCTGTCATTTTCGTCGAGATAAAAATAATTAGATTCGATAATCTCTAGTGGTTGTTCGCCAAACCAGAAATTCTCGGGCAAAACCTGGCATGCACTTAACATGCTGATCCCCAGCATAATTAATACTTTAGGCAGAAAGACTTGGGTAACTGATAAAATTCGTGCAATCATTGACTTTATTCGAATTTCAAAAACGTATTCTGTCAATCAAATTCAATACTGTACACATGAATTTGATATATTGCTATGTCTAAGAATCTGTTCAAGATCTACTGCGCCACCGCCATTTGTGGTTGGGCGGTGCTCGAAATCCTCATTTACTCCATGTAAACTCCGGTTTCTGTGCTCCGTCCGCCCACAACTGACAGTGGCTCGTAACGATCTTGAACAGGTTCTAAACCAATAGCGTTTCTATTCAATTTGAACTCTTCATTTTATGGTAGACTCCAATAAGCTTGGTATTTTTTAAAATGTCGCAGGCTTTTCGAGTGCCTAACTGGGCTATAGTTGGAATATAATTAAAGAATCAGGATGCTGTGAAAAAATAGAAAATAGTAGTCAAAGGAAGTCTAACGATAGGAATTATCTACAATTTTTTCTCTATTTTCGGGTGGCCTGTTTAACAATAGGGAATGGCACAAACCTGCAACTATAATAATGGGGGCAAATATGTTCGATATAGATATCCAAACAGATTCACTATGTGATCGAATAGGTGGTAAGGCCGTTATCGATAAAATAGTTGATAGCTTTTATGACAAAATGTTGGCCGATTACTATGTTAATCGTTTCTTTAACGATTTTGATGAAGATAAACAAAGAGAAGCGCTGAAGAATTATTTGATAGCGGCAAATAGTGGTGCTGCAAATACAAGCGATGAATTAAATGATTTTTTGAATGAATATTTCTTGCTTGCATTCGCAAGAAAAAAAGAAAAAAGTTTTGTTAATGAATCGGATTTTGGTTTTTTCGGTATGATTATTGAGCAAGATCACCCAAGTACAAAGTATTTATGTGATACTCATTCCTTTCTTTTACAATTTATGCCAGATGATACTCACTATGATGTTGTCATGAAAAATCTTACTAGTTCATTGCAAGAACTAAAGATAGATAACGAGTTAGTAACTGATGTATTAGCTTTAGCAGAGTCTGCAAGAGATGGTGTGCTGGGGAATTAAGAGTACCGCTAATAATTAGCCTGTGTGTGGATTATCCTTTAGAATGGGGTTTGGTTTATCAAATTCTGAAGTGTAATCCATGCACAGGCTTCTTAGAACCTGTTCAAGATCGTTACGAGCCACTGCCAGTTGCGTGCGGACGGAGCGCAGAGACCGGAGTTTACACAGAGTAAATGAGGATTTCAGCACCGCCCAAGCGCAAATGGCAGTGGTGCAGTAGATCTTGAGCAGGTTTTAGTTATCAACTGACATAGAAGCGTTAGATACGGGAAGTATAACGAACTACGGAGAGCGCATAACTCACGCAATAATAACATACTAAATTAGTATGTTATTTCAATGGCTTACATCCACTCATTCATATATTTTTTACTACTCTTTCTGGGAAAATAGCGTAGAATTATCTATATAAGTTTTTGCTTAAATAATTGTTATCCACTGCGCTTTTTCGTGGAAATGATAGCAATCCATCAAGAGAGAGAATAATAAATGACCGATATAGATAAGTGGAAAGTTGAAGATCCTGAGTTTTGGGAATCAGAAGGAAAAAAAATAGCCAATCGTAACCTGTGGATTTCCATTCCCAGCTTATTGTGTGGTTTCGCGGTATGGTTGTATTGGGGGATTATTACCGTACAAATGTTAAATTTGGGTTTTCCCTATGAAAAATCAGAATTATTCACCCTCATGGCGATTGCCGGATTAACCGGAGCTACTTTGCGTATCCCCAGTAGTTTTTTTATTCGTCTTTGTGGCGGGCGAAATACCATTTTTTTTACTACTGCATTATTAATGATTCCTGCATTTGGAACGGGCATTGCCTTACAGGATAAAAACACACCTTTCTGGATATTCCAGGTATTGGCGCTATTATCGGGGTTTGGTGGTGGTAATTTTGCTTCATCCATGTCTAACATCAGCTTTTTCTTCCCGAAAAAAATGCAAGGGTTGGCGTTAGGCTTAAATGCTGGTCTGGGTAATTTTGGTGTAACCACCATGCAGGTATTGATTCCTTTATCAATGACGTTTGGATTGTTTGGCGCTATGGGCGGAGAATCAATGGTGCTGCAAGCAACTTCAGGTACTCTGGTTGGAAAAATACCTGCAGGTACTGAAACGTACATACAAAATGCCGGCTTTCTCTGGTTGGTGTTTTTGATTCCACTGGCTGTTTTGGGCTGGTTTGGTATGAATAACATTCGGACCGAACAAGTCTCACCTATCTATCGCAATCCGCTCACCACTTTTGCCATGATGAGCGGTATGCTGCTGATTAGTTTTATCAGCGCCGTATTTGGTTTATGGTTGTTATTACCTGAATCAGTTCATGGATCAGGTTTTGGTATTCCTAAAGAAATTGTTTTATTTATTGTTATTGCCTTAACCGTTTCATTGTTAAAAATAATCCCCGGCCAAATTGGGGAAAGTCTGGGCAGGCAATATCAAATTTTCGATAATAAACATACCTGGGTCATGAGTATCATTTATACCATGACTTTTGGCTCATTTATTGGCTTTGCCGCATGTTTTCCATTGGCGATTAAAGTGATTTTCGGTTATCAGCATGTGATGGTTGACGGTGTGATGAGCCATGATATAGCCAATGAAAACGGGCCTAGTGCGCTAATGTATGCCTGGATGGGACCCTTTATTGGCGCTCTGATTCGTCCGGTAGGTGGCATGATTGCCGATAAATTTGGCGGCGCCTGGGTAACACATATTTGCTCTTTTATCATGGTCGCCAGTGCTGTCGGTGTTGCTTACTATATGAAATCGGCTTATAACTCTGCCAGTCCAGAAGAATACTTTGTTCCGTTCTTTATTCTATTCTTGGTATTGTTCGCCGCCACTGGAATTGGTAATGGCTCCACTTTTAGAACCATAGCCATGGTTTTTCCTAAAGAACAAGTCGGGCCAGTATTAGGTTGGACTTCTGCTGTCGCAGCTTACGGTGCATTTTATATTCCAAAAGTTTTTGGTGAGCAAATTAAAGCCACCACACCCGAAGTTGCCTTAATGGGGTTTGCGGCATTTTATGTGGTGTGTATTATGATAAACTGGTGGTTTTATCTGCGTAAGGACGGCGAATTTTACAATCCTTAAACTGGAACTGTTTTTGGCGCGTAAGATGCTTCACATATTTTAATTCGATATTAAGGTGTAGACCTTATATTTTTACTAAATATTGCCCAGATTGGTGCTTAC
>JAUXDP010000116.1 GCA_030618325.1 Methylococcaceae bacterium
AAGCGAGCATGAAAATCATCAATGGCTTCCTTCACCCAAAGAATACGGACATCATTGGGTAATTCACTATTGCTACCCATCAACCAGGCATGTAAATCTCGCTCAGCGGTGGTATCAAACTGTACTACTTGCTCCAAAGCATGTACCCCTGAATCAGTTCTTCCAGCACAAATCAGTCTAACCGGTTCGTTAGCAACTTTGGAAAGCGCGCATTCAACTTCAGCCTGAACAGTCCTCCTGGATGTTTGCCATTGCCAACCGGCAAAATTACTGCCGTCATATTCGACCCCTAAAACGTAGCGATTCACTATGTGCTATTCGTGAATATAGAGCAAGGTCCCGGCATCAACCTGCTCGAATAAATCTGTGACATCTTGATTATTCATCCGTACACAGCCGTGTGATTCTGGTTTACCATTCATCAGTTCATCGGGACAACCATGGATGTAAATGTAGCGCCAGGTGGAATCAACCTTCCCATAACGATTTTTCCCCGGCTCAATCCCTCCTACCCAAAGGATCCGTGATAAAACCCAGTCCCGCTCCGGAAATTGCTTGCTAAGCTCTGGGCTATAGATTTCACCGGTCGGTCTTCTACCAACAAAAACAGAATTCTTACGTTGAGATGCCCCAATTTTTGCTCTGATCTTGTGCCATCCCGTAGGTGTGCATTCACTACCCATTTGCTCACCCGCACCATTTAAAGCCGTGGAGATAGAATAAGAATTAATCGTCGTTCCATTGCTTATCAAATCTAGCTTTTGATCCGGGATTGAAATATCAATATAAAAATCTGGAGGGCTGATACTCATGATTTTTCAAATAAGGCAATGGATTCAACATGGGCAGTCTGGGGAAACATATCCATCACCCCCGCCTTTACCAATTTATAGCCTAATTCATTAACCAATACACCAGCATCTCTAGCCAGAGTGGAAGGATTACAGGAGACATAAACGATTTGCTGAGGATTCCATTGGGGAAAATAGGTTAGGACATCTAAAGCACCTGCTCGCGAAGGATCAAGCAAAATTTTGGAATAGCTTCTTTTAGCCCATTCCTGCTCTATAGGTTTGCTCAAATCAGCCGCATGAAATTCGACATTTTCTATCCCATTCATTTGAGCATTGGACTTAGCGTGATTAACCAAGGGTTGATCTCCTTCAATACCGACAACGTGTCCTGCTTTTCTGGCCATGGGTAAAGTAAAATTTCCCAGGCCGCAAAATAAGTCCAAAACTGTGTCCTGATCGTTCAGATTTAAAGCCTCCAGTACCCGATTAATCATTTTGCGGTTAATTTCGTAATTGACCTGAGTGAACATAGCAGGCTTGAATTGAAAAACGATGTTATGTTCCGGCAAAGCATACTCGGGCAACACTGGTGATAGTCCTGGCAAGGGCACAATGGTATCGGGCCCTTTAGATTGCAAATACAGCGCTATATCATACTGCTCAGCAAAAAGTCGCATTCGTTCCTGATCTGCTTCAGTCGGAGGCTCCAATACTCTGATCGCCAGCACACAATCTTCATCACCAATGGCTACTTCTATTTGCGGAATTTTAGCCTTAATCGACAAGTCGCCAATCATTTCGGACAGAGCCATTAAACGAGTACCAACAACGGGGTTCATGACGATACATGCTTCGATTTCTGCTAAAAACGGATTGCGTCTTTCCCTGAAACCAACCAGTACCCTACTCTTTTTTGCCACGTATTTAACACCCATCCGTGCTTTTTGCCGATAACCCCAATGTGGCCCGGTCAATGGCTCCCAAAGTTCAGGAATTGTCACTTTACCTATTCGGGTAAATTGCTCTTGCAACAATGATTGTTTAATGTTGATTTGCGCTGATGAATCTACGTGCTGAAAACTGCAGCCACCACAAACCCCATAATGCGGACATTTTGCCTCTACCCTATCATCAGAACGACTGAGCAAACGCTCAACTTTACCTTCTGCATAATCTCTGCGGATATCAGTATAAATAAAGTCTAATTCTTCACCTGGCAATGCTTCGTCAATAAAAACCACTTTATTATCGACATGCGTTACGCCACGTCCATCGTGTGCTAATGACTCAATTGTGGCTCTAACCGGTTGCTCAGGTAACCTTTTTTTCCTTGCTCTTCTTCCCGCCATAGTTATTTCTGCTGCCAAACTCCATTTTGTGATTGGTACCACCATCCTGTTTGAGCATTACCTACCCAACGCTTGGCAAAGGTAGCTTTAATTTGCCCAAACCAATCAGGGTGACCATTAGCATTGGCGATCGCCTGATATAATTTTTTGCGATCAGCATTTTCTGCCGCAGCTAATTTTTTGACTAGATTTCGACTCTTAAGAGGTACAGCATTTTTTATGGTAATAAAACCATCTGACTGGATACCAATAAAACCTTGTGCGTAAAATGGTTGTAAAGCCGAGAAGCGTTTTTGCATTCCTGCACGTAAGCTTCGGATTTCAGCAGTATCAATCGCCAGATTTGGATTCTCTGCATGGGCTGGCGAGATGACTATATTCAAGGCTTCATCAAACCAATGGAGCATCGTTCGTTGCCAGTCATTAACCTTAGCATCAGGCTCCTTTTTATTAACTGGCTCCTCGGTCTGAATTTCCTTAATAATTTCATCCGCTACTTTTTCTGCAGCTGCAGCCGGAAAATAAATATTAATAGTGACACAAGCGGTTAATAATAATGCTGTACTTAGTGATAAAGTTGATTTTTTGTTCATGATTACTCCTGACTAATTAGCTGACTTTGCTATACGACCTAATCTTTCCATCAATACGTTCCAATCCACGCGGGAATTATAGCCGATTACATCTATTCTGGGCAGACCACCGCCTTTAACAATGTAATAACCTTGTTTAGCGGCACCCACACCCATCAACTGGCACACGCCTTCGTACAAATAACAACCGACACCCACCTTGTCGTAACCAAAGTCTTCAAAAAAACGTAAATAAGTTCGGGATAATAAATTGGCCGCTCCTCCACCACCAATCGATGCCAGATTGTTCACTGCCTTTTGACTTATCCGATGTTTAGAATCATCATTCTCGGGCGTTCCAAACCAGGCATAAAAAGTAACGGGCTTCCAGCTTTCCAGATACATGTCCTGTATCGACCCAGATAAACGTCCTTGCATATTACCAAAATCAAATCTGCTGGTAATTTGATCCAAATCCAGTTGATTTATTTCAACATCGGTATAAAATTTTGGTAAAGGACTAAACAATCCCGAAACGGCTAAATCCTTGATGATCACCTCCCCATCAAAAACCTGTACTTTCAGCGCACCATCAATACCAAGTTTATTATCACGAAAAGAAACGCCGGGAATCTCGCCGTTAATCTCACCGGAAAGCGGCTGCCAATTTAATGTTTGGGTCAATTGCTCCAGTGAAACATTACGTATTGCCCCTTGAAAGTGAACATCCGGTTTTTGGGAGTCTTTTAAGGTCATCGCAAATTTATTAATCACAACGTTGCCATCAAACAACGGTAACATGGCGGGCTGATCCAAACCAAATGAATTTCCAGCCGCCGTAAAATATATCTCTGATGCATCAATAGGCAGCGAAAACATCGTTAATCTCTGCCAACTGAATTTTGATTTTACTGGAGCAGCCTGTTTAGACCAGTTAATTTCACCTATTCCACCTTGTAAATTCACTCTGTCTTCAGAATCAGTAACCCCCAAATGAGAAAAGGATAACTGTAAATTGGTTAATGTTTGCTGAACAATATCGACATCAGCCTTTAGCTTACCGGAAAAACCTAAACCTTCCATCGCTGTGGCCGCAAACAGAGGCTGAATATAGACTTCAGACGCCGTTTTCAAATCATCAACTTGCAGGCTGACTTGACCATCAGCTTCCTTATTGAGACCAAACCGACCTTGCGCGTTCAGGGTTAAAACATGTGGATGGGTAATCTCAACGCTATCTAAAACAATATTTTTGCCTTGCTCCTGTCTATCGCCCGAAAGCTTTAATAAAATTGGTTTTGACCCTGTTTCAAGATAAACTGGCTCCGCATATATAGCCCCGTCCTGGAATTCAATCTGGCTATTAAAATGCCAAGCATTATTCCTCATTTGGGCTTTGATAGTTGCGACCAGTTTAAGCTTTTCTGTCGCGATTCGACCATCTTTAGCCTGTATATTCCCTTGCTTTAAACTCATATGTGCATCAACATTTGATAGAATACCTCCCTTCCCTCTGGCATTAATAGTAATATCCAGCTTGCCTTTAACAGGCTCAAATAATCCAAGCTTAACTTTTTTCTGAACTACTCCGAGATTAAGGTTTGTGGCCTGTAATTTAGTCTGCCAGCGCTGATTACTAAAACTAGCTGCCAAAGTTACCCTGCCACCCGCAATTGTTATTTTCTCCAGATTTAAACGACTGTTGGTTTTACTCAAATAAAAACTGAACGGTATTCTAGGGGAATTCAACCAGTCTGATTGCACGTCTGCTAAGCCTTTTTTGCACTCAAGTCCATCTTCTCTAAATTTGACTTCAGGACAATGTATATTAACCAGCTTGATAGTATCAAGGGGTTCAGGAAGGCGTAAGTTCTGAATGTTCAGGCTGAATTGGTGGGTGTCTTCGAGAATCCCAGAAAAACTAAACTCAACCCCTTTTAGCTGCCATTTGTCAGCAACAATGCTACCTAGATTAAAAGACAACTGATCAAGGGCGTGACAGTTTGTACTGCTTAACAAGGTAAGGAATGTGCACAAAATAACTTCGACAACTCGCTTGTCTTTTCGCCCGTCTTCGGTGTTGTGGCAACAGTTGCGTAGCCTGCTATGCGCCTGTTGCCACGCCTTGAAGACAAACAAAAATCCTGCGCCAGTTGTCAAACTTATTCCGTGCGCGTTCCTTAGTAAAAAACCAAGGAGCCTTTTAACCAGGAAAAACTCCCGTAGATAAGTATCGATCGCCACGATCACAAATAATCACAACAATAATCGCATTTTCCAATTCTTTTGATAATGTCAATGCCGCGGCGACTGCACCCCCAGAAGAAATACCGGCAAAAATACCCTCTTTTGCTGCCAAATCCCGAGTGGTTTGCTCCGCAGAAAGCTGATCGACATCAATAATGCGGTCCACCCGAGAGGCATCATATATCTTTGGCAAATATTCCTGAGGCCAGCGCCTGATTCCAGGAATTTTTGCTCCATCTTTAGGTTGTACACCAATTATCTGTATCTCGGGATTTTGCTCTTTAAGAAAACGTGATGTCCCCATAATGGTTCCCGTGGTTCCCATCGAGCTAACAAAATGGGTGATTTTTTGTTCGGTATCCCGCCAAATCTCAGGGCCAGTACCCTCATAGTGAGCCCTAGGGTTATCGGGATTTCCAAACTGATCGAGAATTCTGCCCTCACCTTTTGCTTCCATGGTCCTAGCTAAATCAATAGCACCTTCCATACTTTTCTCTGCTGGTGTCAAAATGATTTCTGCACCATAAGCTTTCATCGATGACCGCCGCTCCACACTCATATTATCCGGCATAATCAATGTCATTTTATAACCCTTGATCGCAGCAGCCATTGCTAAAGCTATGCCAGTATTGCCACTAGTCGCTTCAATCAAGCGATCTCCGGGTTTAATTTCCCCACGTTGTTCAGCATGTTTAATCATACTAACTGCTGGCCTGTCCTTTACAGACCCGGCAGGGTTGTTGCCTTCCAGTTTTACTAAAAGGGTATTGCTGGTATTACCAGGTAGGCGTTGTAATCTAACTTGTGGCGTGTTACCCACGAAGGATTCAATGGTGAGAAAAGTCATGGCAAATAGATGAAATTATAATTTAATCAGTATGGGTACCTCTAATAATCCGTAGTTTGTTCGAGTTCAAGGCGGATGATATTCGAGAACCGCAGTGTATATGGAATACATGAGGATCGCAGAAAATTATCCAACGCCGAAATCGGACAAAAAGGCACACTTAGAGGTGCCCTGTAGATAATGAAGTCAATAATATTTACTCTATTCTTGTTTTTCAGCACTGTGAGTCAAGCAGTAATGGAAATCATTACTGTCAACAATCGGCCTGCTTCAGAAGTTAAAACATTATTAGCCCCACTGTTACAACCAGAAGACGTGGTTGTTGCCAATGGTGCTAATCTGATTATTAGAACTTCGCCTGAAAGACTGATCGAAATCCAGGAAATTATTAGCACGCTGGATACCCCGCTGGAAAACCTGATCATCACGGTTGTTCAAGGCAGAAATATTTCCGCAGATGAATTTAATGCCGCTGCTAATTTTAAAGCTCATGTCTCAACTCGGGACTCCTATCGCAACCCAGTACAAATTAACGCCAGACTCAGACAGACCAAAAACAACACTATTACTGATAATACCCAAACCCTGAGAACTTTAGATGGCCAACCCGCCTATATTAAAGTTGGGAATGTAAATCCAGTACAAAACATTCAATACCACCCTTCTGCATACGGCTATCCCGCTATTTCAACACATACCCAGTATATCGAAACCAGCACCGGGTTTGCTGTTACTCCCCGATTAACCGGTAATAATCGGGTTATCCTGAATATTTCCCCCTGGTCAGACCAAATGAGCAACAACAGACAAATTTCCACTCAAGGTGCGCAAACCACATTACAAGTACAGTTGGGAGAATGGATTGAACTCGGTGGTAATATAGAAAACAGCCAATCCACTACCCGTGGAATATTATCTGAAGTTCGATCTACGCAAACTCAAAACATGCATATTTTAATTAAAGTTGAAAAGCAGTAAAAAAGGTTATCAGTTATCAGTTATCAGTTATCAGTTATCAGTTATCAGTTATCAGTTAACGGACTTTGAACCGATAACCGATAACTGACGACCAATTAACTAACCAACGAATACCCCACTAATTTAGTATACTAATACCATCCCTTATCGAGCTTACCCTATGACCGCAACAGAAAATGTACATCTCCACGAAATCGACAAGTTTGGCTCGCAAGCCGAACGTTGGTGGGATCCTCAAGGTGAATTCAAAACCCTGCATGATATCAACCCACTAAGAATCAACTTTATTCGTGAATACGCAGAAATTCAGGGTAAAAAATTTGTTGATGTCGGTTGCGGCGGCGGCATACTAACTGAAGGCCTGGCAAAACAAGGCGCCATCGCCACCGGCATTGACCTTAGTGAAGAACTAATCGACATTGCTGACTTACACGGCCTGGATTCCGGTGTTAAAGCAAGCTATCAAAAAATTAGTGCCGAAGCTTTTGCTGAGGAACACCCCGCAGGTTTTGATCATGTAACCTGTATGGAAATGCTGGAGCATGTGCCAAACCCTGCCTCCATTGTCAACGCTTGTACAAAAATGGTTAAACCCGGTGGATTTGTATTTTTTTCGACCCTCAACCGTAAACCCAAAGCCTATCTCTTAGCCATTCTTGCGGCCGAACATCTGTTAAAAATGCTGCCTAAAGGCACTCATGACTATAAAACCTTTATCAAACCTTCTGAACTAAGCCGGTGGTGCCGTAACGAAGGACTTGAGATACGCGGTATGACCGGGATAGAATATAATCCGTTTAATAAACAATTCAGCCTGGGTAAAGACATTGATGTCAATTACATCATTGCCTATCAACGCCCTGAATAGCAACAGTGTTTGCCAATTTCAAACTCCAGTGTGTTCTTTTCGACCTTGATGGCACCCTGGCGGATACAGCACCGGATTTAATTGCTGCATTGAATAGAGCTGTACAAAAACAGGGATTTTCACCGGTATCTAATGAGAAAATAAAACCCCTCATTTCCTATGGCGCTGCGGCAATGATCAAGCAATGTACCCTTGACAACAATAATGAAGCCATACAAGCCGAGATCCTGAAAAATATGCTCGAAGATTATCAAATCAATATTGCCGATCAAACCCAACTTTTTACTGGGATGGACAACATTTTAGAGATTATTGAAAATAAAGGCTTGAAATGGGGCGTGGTCACTAATAAAAGACAACGTTTTACTGACCCGCTAATGGCCGCCCTTAATCTGACTGAACGGGCTGCCTGTATAGTCAGCGGTGATACCACCAACAACCCGAAGCCCCATCCAGAACCGTTGCTGACCGCCTGTAAACAAGCAAATGTAAAGCCAAAACATTGCGTTTATATTGGTGACGCTGCTCATGATATCGAAGCAGGAAAAGCAGCAGGAATGAAAACGCTGGCTGCAACTTACGGCTATTTAAAATCAGAAGACATTCCAGATCAATGGGGAGCAGATATTTTAATCAATAGCCCGGAAGAAATTCTACCTTTACTGGAATGTGCAGCATGAGATTAACCGATCAAGTCATTCTAATCACCGGAGCAGCGGGAGGACTTGGCAGCACTGCCGCCAAAGCGTTAGCCAAATCGGGCGCAACCATCATTTTGCTGGATAAAAATATCCCTAAACTTGAGTCCGTTTATGATGCCATTGTAGCGGCAGATGCTCCAGAGCCTGCCATCTACCCATTTGATCTGGCCGGGGCAAATGAAAATCAATATGAAGAGCTGGCAACAACTATCGCTGAAAAATATGGTTCATTACAAGGATTGTTATATTCTGCAGTAGAATTCAAAGCCTTTACGCCTATTGCATTACACGATACCGCAGCCTGGGGACATACCCTAAATGTCAATCTGAATGCCCCCTTTATTCTTACCCGGGTTTTGTTACCAGTATTACAAAAAAGCCAACACGCATCCATCGTATTTACCTCCGATTCTTCGGCGCGATTAGCTAAAGCTTACTTCGGTGCCTATGGGGTATCTAAAATTGCCCTTGAAGGTTTTGCCCAAATTCTGGCAGAAGAATTGGAAGCATCCGGTAAAATTCGAGTTAACACCTTAGTCCCCGGCCCAGTTGATTCCCCTATTCGCAAACTTGCTTACCCCGCTGAGGACAAAACCAAATTGCCGGAAATGGAGATATTAAACGATATTTATAACTACTTGTTTGCAGCAGATAGTATCGGCGTAACTGGTCAAGTCATTGACGCCCGGACATTTACCCTGGAAAAAGAGAATTATGGCTGAAAGAGAAACGATAGTACTTACTAGAGACGTCAATGTAATTACCGTTCCAGATGGCAATCACAGCACCCTTAACGAGGGTGAAGAAGTTACCCTGCATCAATCATTAGGTACTAACTATACAGTCATCACCCCATATGGCCATATGGTTCGCATTGATGGCGCAGATGCAGACGCTTTGGGCAAAGAGGAGCATCGACTACACACATTGGTTGATGAAGATGATGCAATAGCGGTAGAAAAAAATTGCTGGGAAGTCATGAAAACGGTTTATGACCCGGAAATCCCGGTCAATATTGTTGATCTAGGACTGGTTTACGAATGCCATGTTGAACCCATCGAAGCAGGAAAAAACGCCGTCCAGGTTAAAATGACACTCACCGCACCTGGATGCGGCATGGGACCAATGATTCAAGGTGATGTTGAAAAATCCATTCGCGGCCTTGCCGGAGTCGATTCCGTTAATGTTGAAATAGTACTTGACCCGCCTTGGTCCAGAGAGATGATGTCGGAAG
>JAUXDP010000225.1 GCA_030618325.1 Methylococcaceae bacterium
GTCAAGGAGCTACTAGTAAAGCCAATAAATATCTGGAGCAGGCTGCGACTCTTTCCCCAGAATCAGATACTATTCAAGAGGCATTAGACCAGACAAAAAAAATCCTGAGTTCCTCAAAAACGGCAAGCCAACATACACCTAATACTGGAAAAAAAACAGAGTCTGTAGCCGTCGATAAAACGGTGGCCACATTGTTTGCGACTGCTGAACAACAACTTTCTGAGTCTAAGTTTCTTTTTCCAAAAAGAGACAATGCCTATAAAACCTATACCAGAATTTTATCCTTTTTACCCAACGATAAGCGCGCATATGAAGGGTTGCAGCTTATCGCGAACCATTATCTGGTTCAAGCAAAAATCCAACGTGCCAATGGCAAATTGGAGGAAAGTCAACTTTTGATAGCCCGAGGTCTCAAAGTTTTACCTCGACATAAAAAACTTGTTGCCTTGAAAAGGCAGATTATCGCAGAGGCCAAACGTAATGAAGAAGCTATGTTCGCCGCCTTTGAGATCAAGAATACTATCGCCAACCAGGTTGAAAGCTTGTTAAACCAGGCGAAAAATCAAAGTAAAGTCCAGCGATTGACACAACCTCCCGGCAATAACGCCTTTGAATCATATAGCAAAGCCCTACAAATTGACCCAAATAACCTGAATGCCAAAAAAGGTCTGGTTAGTATAATTGAGAAACATCAAACTTTAGTCAGAGCTGCTTTAGCTGATGGCAATACTGACCTGGCCCTAGCAACAGCGAACGAAGGGTTGGTGGCGTTTCCCGAAAATCAGGCGTTACTCAGTTTAAGGGATAGTGTAATGTTACAACAAGAAACAACTCCAAATAATGCAGATATTTCTGCCAAGAAAAAGCCACAGGACAATGATCGGGGATTGAGATCTTTTGGTACTTTTTGAAACAAAATACGTTTTCTAATACCACGCCTCATCAAAACTAGTGGTAGAGACAAGGCATGCCTTGTCTCTACACACAAAGGAAATTCCTCAAAAATTAATTGCGCTTTGCAATGCAATTACGCTATATTCTATATTGAACGCCATACCAAGGCGTTTAGGTTTGCGGGTAATAAAATATCCGTTAATTTCAGGGTAATAAATATAACAATTCAACACAGACATTATTTGATGTTGAATGATGCCTAATAATACTAAAGGAACAATAATGATTATCAATAAACACGCGCTTGCAATAGCGCTAGGTGTACTATACTTCTTTGGTCAGTCTGCCTCCGCCCACAACTTATTTGTGGAACCACAAACCCTTCTAGAAACCCCCTCGGAAGCACCTGCCGAAGATGATTTTTCGTTTGCAGCACCATTTCAAATTGAAAACGTCAAAGACTCACAGGCAATTTTCTCCTACTTGACACCTGGAGAAGTTGACGTTTTCGAGTTTGAAGTAACTCCACAAGATATCGCCTTTGGCCCAGTTTTAGTTACAGCATCGGCGTTACCCCCCGCTTGCCACGAAACCATAAACAACTATCCAGTTACTGCATTAATGGGTCCAGGACTACCGCCACCATCAGTCGACTTGCCTTTTGAAGTACCGCCAGGTATGGGAGTGATTCTTGCCAACAACCCAAAAGTTGGCCCAGGCAACGAAAGATCCATTTTCGACATAGATATAGCGGAACCTGAGCTCGATCTTGGTATCGGTTGGTTTCTACCGCAGGGAATCACTCAAGACTGTTTACTCAACAATCCTCGCCAGTGCGATTTTTCAAACAGTATTGCCCTGCCAGTTTTTGTTCCTGGAATTTACAATATTATTGTGTATGATCCTGATGGGAAAGCACAAGACTATACCGCCAACATTGGTTCAAGTGAGGAAAACCGTATTCCAAACCCTGAAGTCGAAGATCTGATACGCGACAATAATTTACTCCACACGGCCTGTAGTCAAACCGAGGGTGAGGTATTTGGCTTAACTGTAAGTGAAAACTCTAATCGATCAAATTCACTACCATTGGAGAATCAGACATTGTCGGGAAATGCCTATATCTCTCTTAGCCCACTATTTCCACAATTAAAAATTAGAAAAGTACATTTTTTCTTGGACGGATGGTTCTATAAGACAGAATGGCATGCACCTTATGATTTACGTGGAACCTGGTCTAATGGCACTGCAGCCACTTTGAGAACTTATTATTTAAATAATGGTTCCCACAGTTTAAGAGCCAAAGTTATATTAGCATCTGGCAAAACATTTTCAGTGACAACTGAATTTATGGTTTCAAACTTCTACTATCGGCGTTAAGAAAGAAAAAAAGAAAAAGCCTGGTAACTTAAGCAATAGGGTAAAAACGGCATGAAGTAGGTTTAGAGAGGCATGACAATCACGCCTCTCTTTTCAGATTCAAATTTCTTCGAGTGTTAAGGGACTAAAAAACCAGTATGATCTAAAAGTTTCAGGTGCGCGGCAGTGTGCCTGATTCTTTTTTGGGTACCTCTAATAATTCGAATTTTTGTTCGAATTCAAGGCTGATGTTTTTTGAGAACCGCAGTGTATATTGGATACATAAGGATCGCAGAAAATTATCCAACGCCGAAACCAGACAAAAAGGCAATTATTTGAGGTGCCCTTATTATTAGTTTAGTAAACAAACTTTCTACCACCTATTTACACACAAAAACTTAGGGCAATTCAGCACTCGGCACCCTGACACCCACTACTTCAATACGTCCACTGCATGTACGTACTGCTTCTTCCGGATCATCTGTTTCCGAAGTCAATACAAATAATGTATTTCGTTCAGCACCACCCAACATACAGGCATAGGCATTGCCGATGGCTTCAACTCTATCTGTAACCACCCCGCCCTGCTTTACTCGTACCACGTCACCGGTGTTCGGGCAGGCCACCCAAATACCATTTTCCTGATCAAGACAGATACCATCAGGAAATGCACCATCCAAATCAGCCCAAAGCTCACGCTTACCCAAACTACCATCGGGTTGAATACTAAAACTGCTCAAGCGAGAGGCAAATGTTTCGGCAACAATCAGTGTATTTCCATCCGGCGTTATTACCATGCCATTGGGAAAAATGACCTCGTTAGAAACAACTTCAGGCTTACCTTCCGGTGAAACCAGAATGATTTCAGCTGTGGATAAAGCGGCTCCACCGTGTAAATCGTAACCAAAATTACCGACATAGGAGCGACCTTGTTGATCAACCAAGAGATCATTACAATGAAAAGATGCGAAATCAGATAAATCAGCAAATAACCTTAGTTCTTCCTGTTCCAGAACCAACAACTGCCGATTACGCATAGAAACAACCAGCAAGCGGCCATCAGGTAGCCAACCCAACCCTCCGGGTAAATCTGAAAGCTCGGCGATTAACTGGAAATTCCCATTGATATCGACCGTTTTTATTTGTCTGGCGTGTTGATCAGTAAACCATAGTTTATTCTGATGCCATCGTGGACCTTCAGGAAACATAAGGCCATCGAGTAATAATTCTGTTTTTAAATTCATTATTAGTTTGCTTGAGGTGTTAAGCCAAAATGTGCCTGGATGTCTGCTGATATCTGTTCGGGCGGGTCTTTAACTTCCACTATCATTGCATTTTCTGGCTCTTCCAGGGATTCAAACTGAGATTCCAGTAATTCTACTTTCATATAATGCCCTGCCCTGGATATTAGTCTTTTTTTGATCAACTCTCTAGAACCTTTTAAGTAGACAAATTTAACAAGCATTGAATCAATCTGTAATTGTCTGCGGTATTGCTGCTTAAGAGCTGAACACGAAATTATGGCATTTTCCCCTGTTTTGATCAGTTTTTTAATATGTAGGGTGATTTGCATTAACCAAATTGTGCGATCCTCATCGGTTAAAGGGATGCCGCTACTCATTTTGGCAATATTTTTCAAACTATGAAAATCATCACCATCATAATAAGACCACCCAAGATCGGCAGCAAGTTGTTGACCAACCGTTGTTTTTCCAGAACCTGAAACGCCCATTAAGTTAATGATCATTACTGTGCTTCGTCAATTTATAAGATCATCTTAGTATATCTTGAACGACAGCATTGAGTAAAAATATGCAATGCTAATTCTGGTCGGTATAATTTAGAGAAAATTTTATAAACAATCGACATGGTAAATTCTGTTCAGCAACTGATCGACCAGGACCGTAAGTTAGTTTGGCATCCTTATAGCGCTATAGGTGCTGATTTGCCTATTTATCCTGTTAAATCAGCTCAGAACGTCCGCATTAAATTGATGGATGGACGGGAATTGATTGACGGTATGTCATCTTGGTGGAGTGCTATTCATGGCTATAATCATCCAGTGATTAATCACGCGCTGTGTGAACAATTGCAGGAGATGGCTCATGTTATGTTTGGTGGCTTGACTCATGAGCCTGCCGTGAATTTAGCTACTCAACTGATTGAAATAACTCCCGGCTCTTTGCAAACAGTGTTTTTTTCTGATTCCGGATCAGTTGCTGTTGAAGTCGCTATGAAAATGGCCATTCAATATTGGCATGCAAAACAGCAATTGAAGAAAAAAAAATTCCTTACTATACGTTATGGTTACCATGGCGATACTTTTGGCGCAATGTCGGTCACTGATCCGTTAAACGGCATGCATACGCTGTTTGGCGAAACTCTGCCTCAACAAATATTCGCAGATGCCCCAATGTGTAGTTTTGATCAACCCTGTGCAGACGAGGATATTGAACCACTAAGGGTTCAATTGGAGAAAAACCATAAAACAATAGCCGCTATTATTCTTGAACCGATAGTTCAAGGTGCAGGCGGTATGCGGTTTTATTCACCTGCGTATTTACAACAAGTCAGTAAATTATCTAATAAGTTCAATGTATTACTGATTCTGGATGAAATTGCGACTGGATTTGGCCGAACGGGAAAGTTGTTCGCTTGTGAACATGCACAAATTGAACCAGACATATTGTGTCTGGGAAAGGCGCTTACCGGAGGATACATGACCCTGGCTGCAACCTTGGCATCTGAAGAAATTGCTCATACTATCAGTTCTGGAGACCCAGGGTTGTTTATGCATGGACCAACTTTTATGGCAAATCCATTGGCATGTACGGCCGGGATAGCAAGCCTAAATATCTTACTTCACTCAGATTGGCAAGATAAGGTTTTACGCATTGAGAAACAGCTTAAATCCGAACTTGCTGCGTGCCGAGGATTCTCAGCGGTTAAAGCGGTGCGCGTTTTAGGTGCAATTGGAGTAATCGAACTTCATCAATCTGTCGATTTGAAGGTTATCCAACCCCAATTTGTTGATGAG
>JAUXDP010000137.1 GCA_030618325.1 Methylococcaceae bacterium
CTAAAGTACTGCCTCCGTAATTCCTGCTCAACTTTATCAAGGATTTGCTGGTTAAATACCTTACCTTCAGATAGACCCGTTTTTTTCAGCGCTTTTAATAAATCTTCTGTTGATAAATCCTTATTTCCCTCGATAAGAATTTTGGCGATCGAAGGTCTTTCTTGGATATGAATAACCAAGACATTCCCTTCCCTCTCCAAACCAACATCCTTGAAAAATCCGGTTTTAAACAATGCCCGAATAGAGGGACCAATTTTATCAGGAGAAAATGTTTCACCTACATTAACGGGTAGATAGTTATAGACGGTACCAGCTGAAATTCGCTGTAGCCCAGTGATTTTAATATCTTCAATAATAAAACTTTGTTCTTCAGCATATAGATCCTGTAAAAACAAAACTGCCAAAAAAACAACGTGCAGGAGAATTTTAAATTTCATGAATCTATAGAAGGTTTTTTCTAGGTTTATTGGTGAGAAGTAATTTGTTGAAATTATACCTTACATTCAGTAATTAATCAGGCATTAGCAATGGGAAAGGTGATTACTTGATTGATTGTTTTACTGTCTGTAACTAACATCAGCAACCGATCTAGTCCAATTGCTATTCCTGAGCAATCAGGCAACCCGGATTCTATGGCATTTAGGAAATGTTTATCGATATTCGATTCGGGAAGAGCTTTACTTTTTCTTATTTTTCTTTCATTATCAATGCGTTGCCTCTGTTCCACAGGATCTGACAATTCGAAATAACCATTGCCTAGTTCAATGCCATTAACAAATACTTCAACGCGCTCAACCAGCCGTGGATCTTCTACCTTAACTCTTGCTAAGGATGACTGGCATGCGGGATAATCAAAAATCATACTGACGGAATGCTTGCCAAGATGAGGCTGAACTAAAAAACTAAACAGAAAATCCAACCACATGGGGTGGTTTTCTGCACAGATTGTAACAGCGTCACTCAGATTATTCTCCTCCGCACATTTGCTGTATGCATCAAAACTAAATTCGAGCGGATCCAGCCCGGTGTGATGACTAAACACATTGACATAACTGTCACTTTCCGCTTCAAGTTCTAAAGGTGCAAGCACGCACGTTAATAAATCAGCCACTTCATCCATTAGTTGCTGTAAATCAAAACCCACGCGATACCATTCCAGCAGGCTAAATTCCGGGTTGTGATAGCGCCCAGACTCATTATTGCGAAAAGCTTTACTAATTTGATAAATAGAACCGCTCCCCGCTGCCAGCAATCTTTTCATGCAAAATTCTGGGGATGTCTGCAAGTAATAGGTTTGAGATTGTGAACCTGATTGGTATTGAGTTGAAAAAAAATCAAGATTGGGGTCTGTGCCAGTCGCCTGACCTAAAAGCGGCGTTTCCACTTCCCAAACATTTCTGGCAGCAAAAAAAGCCCTGATTTTCTGAAGCATGATTGCTCTGGCTTGCATATGTTGCAACGAGCAGGTTGGCTGCCAACCTGTTGTCATTACTCTTTTACACGGGAGACATACTCACCAGAACGGGTATCAACCTTTATAATTTCATCAATTTGCACAAACAAAGGTACCCGAACCACAGCACCTGTCTCAAGTGTGGCTGGTTTTCCACCACCGCCTGAAGTATCGCCTTTAAGACCTGGGTCTGTATCAGTCACCTTTAATTCAACAAAGTTTGGTGCCTCTACCGTTAATGGCACATCATTCCAGAGAGTAACGGTAAACATATCCTGATCTTTAAGCCAGAGTTTTGCATCTGCAACCGCCTTTTCGTCTGCCGAATACTGCTCGAAAGTTTCAGTCACCATGAAATGCCAGAATTCGCCATCGGTGTATAAATATTGCATATCAATATCAACAACATCAGCGCCTTCGACAGATTCCCCTGATTTAAACGTCTTTTCTATAACCCTACCGTTTTTCAGATTCCTGATCTTCACCCTGCTAAAGGCTTGCCCCTTGCCAGGTTTTACAAATTCATTTTCTATGATTGCGCAGGGGTCATTATCTAACATTATTTTTAACCCGGCTTTAAATTCATTAGTACTATAAGTGGCCATCTTTTCCTCGTGACTGGTAAAAAAAACTCCTATAGCAACATTTTTTACTACAAGAGCATAGAACTTAAGCAATGCTTAACCCTCAAAATTGATATTATAATGGACTACCGATTTGATAGAAACTCATTCGCAATCTTTCATGATTTAAACCTGTGAATTCGCGCCAACCATTGCAACTTCATCAACTTGATTGGCAAGAACAGCTAGCCAAAGCTTTTACCAATGCGACTGATTTACTCAACTTTCTGAATTTATCTCAAGATCACACACAGTCTTCAAAGCCGGCCAGCCGTGAATTTGCAATGCGTATTCCTTTAAGTTATGCAGAATGCATGAAGAAAGGCAACCCTGACGACCCTTTATTGCGCCAGGTTCTGCCAACTGCAGACGAATTGAAATTTTTTCCTGGGTTTTTAAGTGATCCTGTTGGCGATCTAGATGCAGCAAAATCGACCGGTGTCATTCAAAAATACCACGGCCGAGTACTTTTGATCACTACTGGAGGATGTGCGATTAACTGTAGATATTGTTTTAGGCGCAATTTTCCTTATTCTGAGTTTCAGATGAGTAAATCCAAGCAGGCTGAGGCTATTAGTTATATTAAAACCAACTCAGATATTAACGAAGTTATCCTGAGTGGTGGAGACCCCCTGTTACTCAATGATGCTCGTCTTGGTCTATTATTTGATGAATTAAGTAAAATCAGTCATGTAAAACGTATCAGAATTCACAGCCGCATCCCCATTGTTTTACCAAGCCGGATTACCCATCAGTTGCTGGATATTTTAACCCGAGTTCCCCAACAAATTATTATGGTACTACATTGCAATCATACTAACGAGATAAGTCCCGCGGTAATGACTGCCTGTTCAAAACTCAAACAAAATCACATACATTTATTCAATCAAGCAGTACTATTAAAAGGTATCAATGATAATGCAAGGCAAATTTGCCAACTAAGTGAAAAATTATTTGCCAACAGTATTATTCCTTATTATTTGCACCTACTGGATAAAGCCACTGGAACCGGCCATTTTGAGGTAGGAGAACAACAAGCTTTAACCATCATGAAGGAAGTTAAAGCAACACTTCCTGGCTATCTAGTTCCAAAGCTAGCCAGGGAAAAACCCGGCGCTTCATCCAAATCAGTACTCTTTTTTTAAACCCCCAGGCTACATTTCTCAACAAAATAGCTACACTTAAGTAGAACAGGATTGAAAACCTCACTCCATACCTATGCTTCACAAAACTTCACTTAAGTATTGATAATGAATGACTCGCCGCAATTTCCATTTGCTCTAGAACTGAATGCTGTAGATGCGTGGCTAACCACCATTAACCCTTCAGATACCATTCAGCTGAGTGCTGAATTGCATCAAATTGTAAAAAACCTGAATCAAGCGAGTATTCATACTGATTTATTATTTGGAATTATCAGTCGGCTTACACCAATCACTGTGAATTTGGCTTCTGAACTGGAACAAATATTTTTCAGCGAAATCCATCCTCAGGATGCAGAACCGCACAAACTGGGACGTTTAGGTTTACACTTAATCCGTGAATTGGTCACCTCTTATCATAAAATAGCGACCGATAAGAAAACCAGCGATGAACAATTTCTACTGAGTTCTCATCGGGCTTTGCACCTAATTGGCCAACACATGCGATTGAGTGCAAAAATCAGTGAGCGTCCCTCCTCTATTTCGTGGAAAATTAGCGCCCAGCTGTATCTAATAGCCAATAAAAAAGGGGTTTCTACATCGCTTGCAAATGAAAAAATTCAAGCATTCAATTCGAACACCTCAATAATCAATCTGTTAAAGCGTAATTTGCTCTTTTCAATCAGTAACCCTTATCGGTTAATGGCAACAGAAATTGATGCTCTTTTTCCCATTCTAACAGAACACTGTCAACTTTCAGACTTAGGGGAAACTATGCCCGAAGTGGCCAGCAATTTCTGTTTCGTTTTGGAATACAGATCATCTACCACCCCTGGCCCTGTCCTTCAGGGAAGGCACTATTCCTCAGCAGTATTTATTGAGACCACTCGACTCATCAAATATTTTCAATCATCGAAATTCGAAGCTCCTTTTGCATCATTTGAGAAGATCCGGTTAAGGCTTTCAGGTTATCAAAATATTATGGGGTCAGATATTCCTTCGGAACCGAAAGTTTGTCTGATTATTTCTGGTTTTGACCAAATAATACCTGCTTTGAATGAGCAAATAAGAAAAAATAAAATCCAACAATTCAGCAATGATTTTAGTGAAGATGATGCTCTGTTACACGCAAGGTTAGAACCGCTAAAACATGAGCCTATTTTTATGGCCTCTAATAAAAGCAATTTCAATCAATTTGATGCGCAAAAAAACAACCTTACAAAAATCTTAAAAACCCAACACCCAGATTACATTGTTGCCGTTTCTCCGCCAACCAACTATGCCATTGATAATCTTGTCATTATATTAAATGAGAATAACAGTCCAGAATTAGGCATTATTCGAAGAGTTCTCAATATCGCTCAGAGTAATACCATGCGTGTATTAATCGAACTAATCCCAGGTATTGCCCAATGCACCGAAGTCATTGAGACAAAATTTGCTGGCCCGGCTATTTTCATATCTCAAACCACTAAAGTTATGGAGGTATTACTCCCCCCTAACTTATATGTTACCGGCTCTAAGATACACATTGGGGAAAACTTGTTGATGCTGAAAAAGCTCACCGAAATAACACCGTTTTTCATGCGGTATCAGGTAAAAATAATCCTTTGACTATTCGTTAGCAATACCATGAGGAACATGGGCTGCGGTAACATGCTGGCTTGCTGACTCACAGTGCCCTTTTTGGTCATCAAAAAAAATGTCGGCACCAAAAGCATTTAGAAATTCACCCTTTGCCATACCGCCCAGGAACAGTGCTTCATCAATACGTATATCCCAATCTCTTAATGTTCTCACCACTCTCTCGTGCGCTGGTGCAGCTCTTGCTGTTACCAATGCGGTACGAATAGGAGAAGCATCCTCGCCAAAATCTTTTTGTATGCGATGCAGTGCCTTAAGAAAATCTTTAAAAGGTCCGCCTGTTAAGGGGATTTTTGCGGCATTTTTTTCATTCGCAGTAAAAGCATCCAAACCTTCCTGTTTAAAAATGCGTTCGGATTCATCAGAAAACAATACCGCATCGCCATCAAAAGCAATCCGTAATTGTTCAGGATATTGATTAGGTGTTCCACTAGAAAGAATGGTTGCTGCAGCATAGCCTGCATCAAGCGCTTTGATCACATCATCAGCATTAGCAGATAAAAACAAATGAGCACCAAATGCGGGAATATACCCATAAGGCGATTTTCCGCTGGTAAATGCAGCCCGGGTAATATTCAAATCATGGTGGGCGATTGAGTTAAATATCCGCAGACCAGTATCTGCGCTATTTTGCGACAGCAAGATAATTTCTACAAACGGTGCGTCAGGTAACTCCTTATTAATAGCGAGCAGCTTTTCAACCAGAGAAAACCCCAAGCCCGGAGCTAACACTTCATCCTCATGATCAACCTGGTACTCACAAAATGCTTCTTTTCCTTCAATTTCAAAGATCTGATGCGATTCATCCAAATCAAAAAGGGCTCTGGAGGAAACGGCCACAACAAGTTTTTGGGGATTTGTCATAGTTTTTTATGCTTTATTCCGCTGATATTAGGGTAATGTAGCACGTTCATTTTACCGAGAGTAATTCATAACCCAATTCAGGATATAAATTCACCTAAACTTTTTTAACAAACTCCGATTTCAGTTTCATTGCACCGATACCACTTATCTTGCAATCAATATCATGATCACCTTCGACCAAGCGAATATTTTTAACTTTAGTCCCAACCTTAACCACCGATGAGGAGCCTTTAACCTTAAGATCTTTTATCACCGTTACAGTATCTCCATCTTGTAATAGATTGCCATTGGAATCTTTAACAAGTATTCCATCTGCACCAGCATCATCGGTAGACTCATCCATAGTCCATTCATGAGCACATTCTGGGCAAACATACATTTTCTCATCCACATAAGTATATTCTGATTCACATTCGGGACAATTTGGTAAACCACTATTCATGAATACTCCTTATAAAATTCTCGATAAGCTGATGCCAAACAAAATACAATCTGAGTCAAGGTGTTTTTTCACCACAATTTAGTTAATTAGTACCTAGTATACGCAGTACATTTCTAGGTACAATCATAAAACCTTGTAAGCTTTGGTTCGATAGGTTTTCATGGTATTAGGTTTGTCTCTGACTTACTTTAATTCTTTGTATCCTAAAACTGTTGAATCAAAGTTTACAAGGTGTTTTTTCTTACTTTTATAGGAGATATGGTGATGAAAAGATATACAAAAGCTTTTTTTATTTCAGTAGTTCTATTAACCTTCAACAATATGGTTTTTGGAGCAGATCGTGCAGTAAATATCAATATTTTGAGTAATGGCGCGGGAAATGTGGGTCCGACTATCGCATCCGTGCGGCAACTAATTGGTCATGCGGTAGGTAGTGGAGTCGTTGACAATTTTGTTGTTATTGCTCCGAAAGAAGGAGGCCCTATTCTTATTGAAGGTGGCTTAACTGCTTGCGCCGAAGCTGGCTTTGGCATCATAAAAAATGACTCTCAGGCTGGGTTACCCCCTGGACCCCCACAAATAGGTGTAAAAAACAAATTCGAATCTTTAGTTAAACAACTACGTTCTATAAAACCCGATAGAAATGTAACTCTTAATATAAAACTTACTGAAAGCTGCGGCATTTCAATTGACCCTGAAGATAAATTTCCCGCTTGTGGGGGCATAGCTGGTCTTAGCTGCCCAGATTCACTTATTTGTATTGACGATCCGAGTGATAATTGCGACCCAAAAAATGGTGGGGCTGATTGTATTGGGCTTTGTGTCACACCACCTGTCAGATAGTATTAAACAATTGTTAAGTTTATAAAAAAGGTAGGTCAGGTTAACTTTAATTTTTGAACAGAATCTAAATTGTAAAGTTAACCAACCTGCCACCGATTTGTTCTCTACTACTGCATTGATTCGTAATTCGAGACCCTTATTTTCCTTTCAGGGTTACGCATGACGATGTACTTTTTTCAATAAGATGAACAACGCATTAGAAGAATAGAGGCAAGTTGATTATCAAGTTATAAGAACATCGATAATTCAAGCTGGCCTCATGATTTACTACCGGAGCAGATCAAGAAATTCATTTGGTGCGGGTGTCTCGACGGTGAGTCGCTTGCCGGTCTTTGGTCGCGTAATACTCAGGCGCAATGCATGTAGCCCCATGCGGGGACCATCAGTACCATAACGGGGATCGCCAATCACTGGATGCCCTAGCCAGGCCAAGTGGGCACGGATTTGATGTTGTCGCCCGGTCTCCAGTTGAACTTCAAGCAGTGCCCGACCCTTTACCGAGCGCCTGGTGTCAAAATGCGTGATGGCTTTTTTGGCTTCCGGATGTGAACCGACATTCATATGATACTTCTCTGAATCCATTCTCAAGGGCTGGTCAATGGTCCCTTGACTTGGATTGGGGCAACCTTCAACCACCACAAGATAGATTTTCTCGGCACTGGACCATCCCGCATTAACTGCTTCGCGCATCTCGCGAGAGGTGGCAAACAACAAGACCCCCGAGGTATCGCGATCGAGCCGGTGAACAGGCCATAGTTTAACAGGGCGCTTGGGGCGTGAGAGCTGGTTGCGAAGAATTGCAAGCGCATGGTTTTTGTTTTCATCCGCTGATGCCACAGACAATAGACCTGCAGGTTTGTTGACGGCTATAAGATCGTTGTCCGAATACAAGATCTCCAGCCGGGAAGTTCCACCGTGCATGTTCTTTACCGCTGCTCGAACTTCCACATCGTCGCCGACTTTGAGTTCGTAATCATACTGCATGATAGGCTGACTATTGACAAACACACATCCAGCCTTCAGTCGTTGTTTTATTTTGTTGCGAGTCCAGCCTTTTAGCTGAGTGTTGAGAAAAGTGAGTAGACCAGTAGCCTCGCTCACTCGTAATCTGTCAGACATGGTCTTTCATTCTCCGACCGGTTTTTCCAGTAATGCTTTAGAAATAATTATCATCGCTTAACTAGTTATTATCAAGACCTGGATATACTACACTCTAACACCTGATTTCTGTCAAGAAATAATGCTTAAAGGCTATTAACCTAAGCGGGATAACATGTATTTTATACAAGATAACCATATACCGATAACATTCAATTCTTGAATTTCCAGACAAGAAACTTGTTCTTCGCCAAAGTTCATCTGTCAAAAAGAATCTTTAACTGCATTATTTTAACCGTAGATAATTTTTTTGAATGCCCGCTCATGGCTGTAAAAAGACATACAAGTGAAAATTATAAAATAACTTCAAACAATAACATTTAATTTTAATGTTTAAGAGATTCTGTTTGCTGTGGAGTG
>JAUXDP010000079.1 GCA_030618325.1 Methylococcaceae bacterium
CCATCGTCACATCAGCTATCGATTCTGATGAAGAAATAAAAATACTGGTTACTTCCGAAAATGGGGAAGAGAATACTCGATTATTGATAATTCCGGAAGAAGTCAGTCAAGATCCGAAAATACTCTATGAACGGCTTGGGTTAGCGCCATGGTCACCAAAGATAGAGCCGATTATTGGTGAAGTTCTTGCTAAAGGCTCGGCAAAGAAAGCAGGTTTACAAACAGGGGATATTCTTGTTAGTGCTGATAAAACTAAACTAACCGAGTGGATGCAGTGGGTTGAATATGTTCAGAGCCATGCAGATAAAGCAATAGCTCTCGAAATAGAACGTGATGGTGTTCGAATACAAATAAATATTACCCCTGAAGGTATCGAAACTGAAGAAGGCGTAATTGGGAGAATTGGGGCGAAGGTTCAAATTCCTGAAGGATTGCAGGATTCAATGATAGTAGAATATTCGTTACCACCATTAGCTGCATTCTCTGCAGCAGTTAAAAAGACCTATGCATTTTCTGCCGCAACACTTAAGATGTTGGGAAGAATGTTGATCGGTAAAGCTTCTGTGGAAAACTTGAGTGGTCCCATCAGCATTGCTCAGTATGCCGGCCAGTCAGCTGAAATGGGTTTAACACCTTTCCTGAAATTTTTGGCTCTGGTTAGCGTAAGTCTTGGTGTCATTAATTTGCTTCCTGTGCCGGTTTTAGATGGCGGACATTTATTGTTTTTTATCATTGAAGGTATCAAAGGTAGTCCGGTGTCAGAAAAAATCCAGATTATCTTTCAACAGGTCGGAATGATGCTGTTAATGTTGCTGATGGCATTGGCTGTAGTGTTAGATATCGAGCGTTTATTTCAATAGCACATGTGACTAATATTTTTGAACCATTTTTATTATTTAAAGTCACTTAGTAGGGTTAAAACATTTTATCAATCCTGCCCTAATCAAAAAGTTAATATGAAATCAATTATCAAAATAGCTGCATTATTAGGTTTAAGTTTTTCGATCTTTTCTGCAGGGGCCAATGAAGAAGTAATAAGGCAGGTTTTAAGCCAATCTATGCCGCAACTAAAGATTGATTCGGTACAGCCAGCTCAAATAAAAGGTCTTTATGAAGTTGTTGCAGGGGCACATATTTTTTATGTTTCTCCTGATGGTAAGTACTTGGTGCAGGGAAAATTAATTGATGTTAAAGCTAGAAAAGATTTGACTGAAGAAAAACTATCTGGTGTTCGAGCTAAATCAATCGAACAGGTTGGGTCGGATCAAATGATCATTTATAAGCCAGAAGAAAGCAAATATACAGTTTCAGTTTTTACCGATATTGATTGTGGATATTGCCGGAAACTTCACTCAGAAATGGATCAATATTTGGCAGAAGGGATTACCATACAATATTTGTTTTTCCCCAGGGCAGGTAAAGGTTCTGAATCCTATAACAAAGCTGTTTCGGTCTGGTGTGCGGATGATCGTAATACCGCTTTGACGGAAGCAAAAAATGGTAAAACTCTCGATGCCAAAACTTGTAAAAACCCAGTAGATGCGCATATGAAATTAGGTGAAGAACTCGGGGCGCGAGGAACACCAATGCTGGTTTTAGAGAGCGGTAAAGTATATCCAGGCTATGTGCCAGCCAAGCAATTATCAAAAGTTTTACAAAACGAAGCCAATTAAGATAGAGGTGCCCTAAAGCTACAAAGCTTTAGAGTGTAAAAATTATTACCAAAATTGATATACTTCGCGCGGTCACGGATGCGGATTTTATAGCGAGTTGATTTTTGTCGATAGCTAGGCGCTGAAATGGGCGCATAGTAGGCTACGCAACTATTTAAGCAACGCAGTCTATTGGCAAAAACCAACCGATAGAAAACCGTATCCGTGACCGCGCGAAGTATAGGATGTTCTGAGGAGAAAAGCGTATCAGAGGCTGCCTTAGATCATCCCTTTTAACTTGTACAAAATCTCCAAAGCATCTTTTGGGCTGATTTCATCAGGCGACAAATCTTCCAGTAAACAAACAGCTGGGTGGTATTCTTTAGCAGAAAACAAATCTAGTTGTTGAATTTCATTTCCTGATTGTCGTTCTAAATAGGCATTATTTTCTAAATGTCTCAGTTTAACACCTGCCTGTTCTATAACAGTTTGTGGTACACCCGCTAAAGAAGCAACTTGCAAACCATAGCTTTGATTGGCAGGGCCTTCCTTGACGCTGTGCAAAAAGATGATTTTATCACCATGTTCCATGGCATCCAGATGAACATTTTGCACCACTTTCAATTCATCCGCCAAAGCTGTAAGTTCGAAATAATGGGTAGCAAATAAAGTATATGCCTGGGTGGTTTTAGCCAGATAATCTGCGCATGCCCAGGCGAGGGAAAGTCCATCAAAAGTGCTGGTACCGCGGCCAATTTCATCCATTAAAATAAGGCTATCCTTGGTGGCATTATGCAAAATGTTGGCGGTTTCTGACATTTCCACCATAAACGTGGAGCGGCCACTGGAAAGGTCATCCGAGGCCCCAATGCGGGTAAAAATCTTGTCAATAGGACCGCATTGAATAGATTTCGCTGAAGTGAAGCAACCGATATGAGCAAGGATAACAATTAAAGCTACTTGTCGCATATAGGTGGATTTACCTCCCATGTTGGGTCCAGTAATAATTAACATTTTACGTTTGGTCGAAAAATACAGATCGTTAGCGACAAAAGGTGTATCTGTTAGCTGTTCGACTACCGGGTGCCGCCCCCCTTCAATCTTGATTCCCGGTTTTAAAGATAGTAGGGGTCGATTTAGATTTAATGAATTTGATCGTTCTGCAAAAGTCACCAAAACATCTAACTCGGCAAGCGCGGATGCACATTGTTGCAAGGCGGGTAATGATTGAGCGATATTTTCGAGTAATGCTTCGTAAAGGGATTTCTCGAAAGCAAGTGATTTCCCTTTAGCACTTAGAACCTTGTCTTCAAATGTTTTTAATTCTGAAGTGATGTAGCGTTCTACATTCTTTAAAGTTTGCTTGCGGGTGTAGTGATCTGGGACATGCTCGGCTTGTGATCGAGGGATTTCGATGTAATATCCATGCACTCGATTGTAATTTACTTTTAAGGTATTAATGCCTGTCGATTTTTTTTCCGCAGCTTCCATATCCAGCAAAAATTGGTCAGCATTTTGGCTTATATTTCGTAACTCATCCAATTCAGGGCTATAGCCTTCAGCAATGACACCGCCATCCCGAATTAACATCGGTGGGTTCTCAACTATCGATTCTTCAAGTAACTTTAATATTTCTGGGTGTTCACCGATTTGCTCGCAAAGATTATTGATGCCAGGGTTTTCAGTATTTAATAAATGCTTTTGTAAATTGGGTAAGATCGCCAAAGTACTTCGAAGTACTACCAAGTCTCGAGGACGGGCAGATTTTAGTGCTATTCGGGAACTGATTCTTTCGATATCTCCAACTTGCTTAAGATCGGCGTGAATGAGTTCATGGAGCTGAGCATGAAGTAAAGAATCAATACAAGTATACCGATTATTCAAGATTTCCTGGTCTCGAAGGGGGCGGTTAATCCAGCGTCTGAGACAACGACTACCCATAGCTGTGGCTGTGTGATCAAGCACCCCAAACAATGTATATTGCATTTGGCCGGATGGATGGTAATCCAGTTCCAGATTGCGCCGGCTGGCTGCATCCAGTTGAATGCTATGCTCGCGGACCTCTATCCGAATACCTTGAATATGTGGTAATGCATGTTGTTGCGTTTCTTTCACGTATTGCAATAAACAACCCGCCGCTGAAATGGCAATTGGCATCTGTTCGCAGCCAAAGCCCTTCAGATCAAGGATAGAGAATTGATTTAAAATAAGCTGTCTGCAACTATCGGTTTCAAAATGCCAGGGAGGACGTTTGCAAAGTCCGTTGCGATCTTTGAATAATGTGTCTAGGTCGCTATCTTCATTGATTAATAATTCGGCAGGGTTAAGTCGTTCAATTTCACTTATTAAATGGTCAAGAGACTCAAACTGTTGCAAAATAAACCGGCCACTGGTCAAATCCAAACTTGCCATTCCGTAAAGTGTATCTTGTTGTGAGGCAGCGACCAGCAAGTTATCTTTTCGATCCTCCAGCAAAGCTTCGTCAGTCACTGTTCCTGGCGTAACGATACGGACAACTTTACGTTCAACAGGTCCTTTTGATGTTGCCGGATCACCAATTTGTTCGCATATGGCAATAGATTCACCGCACCTGAGCAGTTTGGCAATATAGCGTTCAGCGGCATGGTATGGAAGCCCGGCCATCGGTATCGGTTTACCAGCCGATTCACCACGACTGGTTAGAGTAATATCTAAAAGTTGCGAGGCCTTTTTAGCATCCGAGAAAAATAATTCATAGAAATCCCCCATTCGATAAAACAATAAAGTCTCAGGGTGTTCAGCTTTGATGCGCATATATTGCTGCATCATCGGGGTGTGGGGTTTTGCGGATTTTGTCATCAGAGTATTTTATACCTTTCGCATTCAAGAATCCCCGTTAATAGTAAGCATTATTACTTGAGGAATATTGTTAGAAATATAGAAAATTGATCTGCCTCCTGCTATCTGCACTTCGTAAATTATTGCCTTAGTATTCGACTTTCGCAGATTCTTCTTTAAGCGTTTTTCTGGGCGCTTGCTCATTAATAATCATGAACAAATTCACATTCCCAACTCAATTGTATGTGAGGTGCTTGGCATTAACGGAATAGGGTCCTTTAAATTGAAATAAAAAATCAAAGCTTAACCTAGTATTGATCTACACATTAGTTTTATGAGTTTTTGCGTTTTTTAATCAGTGAGAAAAGAAGTATTTGAAGAAACTAACGGGGCAGAAATGACCTGGATCAATTCCTCCTTTATGGGAGATTTTTATTTTGTACTCTAATCATTAAGGACCATAGCATATGATAAAACTTCACTTAACCATCGCCGCATTGGCACTTTCCATACTTTCGGGTTGTTCGGTTGCACCAAAAATACCTGCCGCAACTGAACTCGTAGCTCCAGAAGCAATTCAAGATAACACTGGAAAATACATGTCTCCTTACACATCAGATGGTGTGCTAGCAGAATGGGTAGACAAAGCAGTCAACGTTAAATTAGGCGCAGCGATACTAAGTACAGCAGCAACAATTGGTGCACAACAACTGGCGGGACATGTTCCGTTTTTGGGTGGCTTAATAGGACACTATGTGGGCAGTCATCTAGGACGAAAATTGGCCCTGGAAATGTCGGGAGGTGAAGAGTTTATAAGAGAATCATCCGATATGTCTTTTAATAGCCTGTCAAATCTTGCCGTTCATACCTATGTATATTTTTCCACTCATGAACATTACCAGGAGGCAGTGGAAGCTACGATGGAAATTTATCCTGATTTAAAGAGAACTTACACTACATATTTAGTATATGCGCGTAAAGGACATAGTGATACAGGGAAATATATGCTAGACAACCAGGAAGCGACAGTAACTACAGTCGCACTAAGTGATACCGAAAGTACACAAGATTCGAGCGCCCTGGAGGCAAAAGTGGAGCCAGAAAATGGCCTATTAGAACAGCAGTCGAACATAGATAGCGGTATGGAGCAAGCTGAAGATTCAATATCTCAAACAGAACCAACCAGTACTGAAAATGAATTCATAAGCCCTGCGTCTGAAAACTTAGCAGTCACTGATACAGCACTCTAATTATGACTAATAACATACCCAATCATTTAATCAAAACAAGATGAAAAAAATATGAACAATATTTACAAAACAATATTATTGGCCGGTTTAATACCGAATATCATAGCCTGTACCACTGTATATGATACCAGCGTGGATAATACTCGTGGCCGCCCTACCATTTATAACGATGTATCATCAATTGGTAGAGTTGCTGGTATCGGAATAGAATCGCAGGATATCACCTCAATGAGTGATCGAATGATGCGCGATATTTTGGCAACACCTGTACTGTCATCTAGACAAATATCACCAAGAGTTATCATTGACAGTGAATATTTTGTTAATGAGAGCGCATCGAGAATCAATAAAAAAATTATTACTGACAGACTCAGGATCCAATTAAACAGAGCAGCAGCCGGACGTATGATATTCATCGGTCGTCATTATTCGCACATGGTAGAAAAAGAACGTCGATTAAAACGCCAAGGTTCTGTTGATGATGGAACTATTGGAAAAGCGAGAAAAACCGCAGGCGCCGATTTTAGATTGGGTGGCAGGATAGCCAGTCTCGACGCTAGGGGTTCAATGGGTATATCAAGATTTCACCAGATCATTTTTGAAATGGTTGAATTGGAAACAGGGGCTATAGTCTGGAGTAATATATATGATTTCAAAAAAACAGCACAAGAAGACATTGTTTACAGATAAGTTTCTGTTGTCTTGCCTTTGCCTCTCACTGGTTTTACTGTCTGGTTGTTCCAACCATAAACCAAGAGTAATTCCTGATGAGGTGATAGCAGAAATAAATGCAAAACCGAAAAAACTTCAGGACTTGTATAAGTTACACTATCAGGAAGGTCAACGAAATCATGTGTTAAATAATATGCACATAGGCGTTGCAGCAATGGAAATAGGAAACTTCCCCATTGCAAAACAGGTTTTCACCGATGCAATCCTGGAGATTGAAAAGGTCTATTCCGACACAGATGAAGCAGCTAAGGCTCGCAGTTTGTGGTATGAAGAAGGATCGAAGATTTTTAAGGGTGAGCCTTACGAAAGAGCCTCAATCTACTATTACCTTGGTCTGATTGATTTAATGGAAGGTGATTATGAGAATGCAAGAGCCGCTTTTAAATCAGGAATTTTGCAAGATGCTTTTGCTGAAGAAAAGCAGTTTCAATGTGATTTTGCATTACTAATTTTTCTTGAAGGCTGGGCATCTCACCTTTTAGGTGATGAAGATTATGCAAAGCAGGCATTCAGCGAAGTGAAAAAGTTAAGGCCAGATTTTAAATTTCCTGATAAGAATCATAATACCTTATTAATTGCAGAAACCGGACGGTCACCACGAAAAGTTGCTGATGGTGTCGGTCATTCTGAATTGAAATACAGACGCGGAAAGGCATTTAAAGAAAATCGAGTTATATTCAGTATTGATGATACAAAAATTGCCGGCTATCCGATGGAAGATATTTATTTTCAAGCCGCTTCCAGAGGAGGGCGAGCAGTCGATAAATTGATCGAAGGCAAAGCCGTATTCAGAAAGCAGGCTAGTAATATTGGATTAACTTTGTCTGATATAGCAAATAAGGGCATGCTGGTTTCTCCACTGCTGGGCAGTGCCGGTGGTGCTGCCAGTGCTGTCAGTGGAGGGCTTGCGGTTTTGGGTGCTGTAACAACGATTGCCGCAATTCATGCTAACCCACATGCTGATGTTCGTTACTGGAAAAATCTTTCAGATACTATCCATATTGCCACCCTTGAGAGTACAGAAGTAGATACGCAGTTTAATATTTCCTTCGCAGATCGCAACGGTAAAGATTATATGGATTTAAAGTCTGAGCCTGCACCTAAAGCAAGGGACAACCAAAATATATACTGGGTTCGCTCCAGGTCGTCATTTAATGAAAAAAACAAATGGCATAATATTTTTAACAAAAATAAATAACTGGAAACAAGCAATGAAATATACAGACTTAAAAAAAGTAATCCTGGTATTACTGGTCATTTTAATTACCTCTGGATGCCAAAGTACCGTCACTATTAGGCGTGAAGGGGCGACTCCTGGACTGCAGGTTAGAGATGCTAGGATGCCGGATGCGCGACTTCATCTCAATGCTGTTGCTATTATTGATCCTAATTTACAGCGGAGAGTGAGAACAGAATTTGCTTCGGGTTTCATGGCCTCTTCTTCAAATCAAGCAGATTATATTGGTAAGGTTACTGTGGAAAATCACGGCAGTGGTCGCAGCCCAACAGGTACATTAGATGTATTTGCCGTGTTAAGAAACAGAACAGTTCATCCTTTGCAAGTAGAATGCAGAGTTTCGTTTTTTAACGAGCAAGAAATACCGGTAGAAGGGCCTACAGCCTGGCAGCGTATTTTTCTGAATGAAAATGGTATTGGTTCGTGTAAACAATTCTCAACACAATTGAACACCAGTTATTACTATATTGAAATCAGAGAGGGACGTTGAGATGAATATAAATAAGAAATTTCTAGTACCAGTTGTCGGGGTGTTTTTGTTGGCAGGTTGCACCACAACTCGATATGTGGAGCAAGTAACATATCCTAGTCGTGTGGCTTCTCCGGTGCCACAGGCACGAGCTCAGATTCATCCTTTGACGACCTCACTCATGGACGGTAATACCATCGAAAGAGATTATTCAAAACCAGCACAACCGGTGATGAATAATAATGTGAAGGCCCCTGTAACTACCTATCGTGGAAATGCGGTATTTTCTAAAACCTATAAGCGTGTTAAAAAGCCCAAGATTGCATTGTTTTTATATCGGGAACTGACTTCGGAGGTGCTTGATCATGAATCTCCAGAACGTCTGGTATTTGCGGGCCAATACAATAAGAATAAAGGCAATCTAATCATCGCCAAGCAAAATAATCGTAACCTTGATAAGGGATCTCGGTATTTAGGATCTAATGATTGGTCATGGCGATTTGAAGATAAATTAATGAACGATTTGTTAGTTTCAGGTGTAAGGTTGGTTGATCGAGCCACTATAATGCGCCTGGTTGCCGCCAAGGAGGAGGTATACAAGGATTCCACCGGCATGTTGAGTGTTAAGAAAATTGAGATGGATGCCCTCAAGGGCTATGCTGATATTTTACTGGAAGTTCTGGTTTACCCAGCAAAAAATAAAAACAGAATGTACGATGTGCGTCTGATGGCGAAAAAGGTTAAGACCGGTGATATCATCGCTACAGTATCAACTACTGGTATAGATTTAATAGAAGACATACCAGAAGAAGAAACAGTAGAGAACGAGTTCGACAAAATTGTACCCATAGGTTCAGGCTACAGAAAAGTAAAAAAACAATGGCCCGTAGAAAAAACAGCATTATGGGTCAGTGAGCATTTAAAAAATAATTTAGCCAACTATTGGTCAGCTCATTATCTATAGACCTAAGGGCTGTTCCATTTGTTATGGCTAGTAGCCCTCTGAGGTAAGGGGGGGGGCTCAAAAAATAGATGGGAATATCAGCGCATTGCCGCCTATGTCCCCCTTTTTTTGTTATCAAGATGAAAGGGGTTGTCTAGTAGTTCGCTAAGCTGGACAACGTGAACTTCCCTCGTTCCGATTTCTTTTTCGGACGGATTCTTGGTTTTGCAGTACTTCAAGTAATATTTGATTAACCCTTGGGTGAGGTCAGGCAGTATCAATGTACTGTTTGACCGATATCTTGTCCTAGTTGTCCGAGAGTAAGTTGAATAGATTGTATCTCGTCCAGGCCACCTCGGCCGATCTTCAATCATAAAATTTTCAATGTAGCTTGCTACACTTACAGTTTTTCTCAATTAGATTAAACGAATCCGACCTAAATGGGAACGACAATATGCTTAACTGGACAGCAGTGAAAAGCAACTATAAAGTTGCGCTAAGTAACCCAGTTTTCTACCAGCCTGAATGGTATTTGTTTAGGTGTTTATCCTGGTATATGCCCTAAAAAACCGCCATATGCCGCATTATTATTGACATCTGAGCTGCAGATGATAGAATCTAGATGGTTGACAAATAATAATGAAATTAATAAAGAGGGTTAATTTAATGAAAAAATTAGTATTTTTAGGGTTAGCGGCAGTGCTTGTAAACCCGGCTGTAGGAACGGCGGGTAGTTATCAGATCAGTGTAGACGATTACCAAGTCGAAAATGGCATTGTTAACACAAGGTATCATAATCCAGCTGCAGGGTATGTTAAGAATTTTAGTGCAATGTACAGTGACGAAAATGATACTCAGACATTAAGGTCATCGATGACTTTACTGGATCAATTCCCATCTGGTGTTACCGAAGCAACGGGTGATGGTGGAGACCATAATATAAAAGGGCTTGCTGATGGTGTCTGGATGGTTTTGAATAATGGCGGTGGGCCAAAGCACGGAAGTGCTGGTCAATTTGCAATCCTCTATGGTGACGCAAACAATGGCAGGCTAACTGCTTATGAGTATGATGGTAATGGTAATGAGTGGAGCATTAATAAAACAGATGGCTTAATCCAGTCGTTTGAAAATGCATTCAAAGTCGACAATTCGGATTCAGGTGCCAGAAAATTCAGTTTTGATATTGATGTAACTGCAATCAATGCCTATGAACCAACACCTTCTAATGCTGAAGGCAAAGATTGGGAAGGAATCCAGTTTGGTGAAAATATCGGTATCTGGTTTCACCCGTTTATTTCCGAAACAGCTCCAACTTATGACGACGATGGTAAGATCTTAACGCTGGGTGTGGAAGGGTATACAGATTTACAGTTCGATGACTATGTTGGTTGGATTGATACAGATGAAACCCTAACCGATGGGGATGTTCCTTTTTTACCAACGGAGCCAGTTATCGTCATACCTGATGTACCAGTTCCTGGGGCTATTTGGCTGTTTGCTTCAGCGTTACTGGGTGTCTTCGGTTTACAGCGGAAACGTAAAGCATAATATCAGCAGATTAATTTTTCGTTTTTCTGATATTTCAAAATAGAGTTGTTACTGGATTTCTTTCAGTAGCAACTTTTTTTGATGTCAGCGAGTTGTAACTTTCCGTTGTAACAATCTAATTGTTTACAGGTTGATTAATGCAATCGCTATCTGCAAAGGCGATGTATGTAAAACATCAATTTGCCTTTTAGAGGGATTGATCTTTATTCGGTATGATTCTGCCATCAAAATATCAATCTGTAACAGTTTCCTAGTACAAGCAAGCACTGCATTCTCAAGTCTTCCATTAAGCGAAAAGCACTTAAAAAGCCATTTTTTGGTTTATTGCCCTGAATGATCTTTGGAGCTAGTGTTATAAGCTTTTATTCGTGTCCAAAAGCATCTTTGTTTGATTGTGATGTGTTTGATTTTCCTAGAAAATGGTTCAATGTATATCTTGAATGGCCTAACCTTAGAAAGCTTAAGTCATTTGAAGTGGGGCAGCAAATACCATCTAGTATTTGTACCCAAATATAGAAAATAAGTACTTTACGGAAAGATTAGGAAATTTTTGGATCCAGTTTTCATGAGTGGCTCAACAAAGAAGAAGTAAGGTATTGGAAGGGCATATAGTTCGGGGACATGTACAAATGTTGATCCAAATTTCGCCGAAATATTCAATAGTGGAGAGTGGGCTATATGAAGGGCAAAAATGTGATAGCAGTAGCCCTACAGTTTTCAGGGAGGAAAGGGGGGAGTAATTGTGAGGAGTTCTGGGCTGGAGGATATGTGGTATCAACAGTTGGTTTTGAGGAAGAATCAATCAAGAATTTCATTAAAACTCAAGATTAGTTGGAAGGTAATGGTGCCGATGATGATAGTGAGTTTTAAATGGGCCAAACAT
>JAUXDP010000264.1 GCA_030618325.1 Methylococcaceae bacterium
TCCATCCTGTCCACTAGAATAATACCGTTTTGGATGAGTAGACCTGACAGCGAAAGCAGTCCAAGTATGCCCATAAACTCCAGAGGAATCCCTGTAACCACCAATCCAAATACCACGCCGATAGTCGCTAATGGTACTACTAGCCAAATAATCAAGGGTTGTCGGACTTTGCCAAAAGAAATAACGACTACCAATACCATCGCTAGAAAACCCAAGGGAATAGTGGACATTAAATCGCTGTTAGATTCTTTCGAATCACCTTCTTCACCACCCCATTCTAAAATGTAACCATCGGGTAATTCCATCGCTTCAATTTGTGGGCGAATTCGCTTGAGTAAAGAGGCCGCCAGTTCATCGGGATAAGGATCTGACTGTGCTTTAATTCTAAAAATACGATTTTCACTGCGTATCTGTCCATCTCTCCAAATTGTTTTAAAGCCAGCTGTGACCTGAGCAATGGGTATAGTTTTCCCTGTTAACCCACTGAGCACCTGAATACTATTAATACCCTGGATAGTTGCGTTTTCAGTATTAGGTAAGCGCGAAATAATAGGGATCAAATCTTCTCCCTCTCGGTAAACCCCCACCTTTTTCCCTGAGTAATAACTGATAATGGCATCAGCCAGATCTTTTCTGGAAACACCGGCGCGGCGGGCTTTGGTTTCTGAGTAAACAGGTTCAATCACACTCACGGGTTGACGCCAGTTATCCTTGATTGAAAGCGCACCGCCATCAGCCGTCATAAGAGCTTTGGCTTCATTTGCCAAGCGTCGCAATATCTTCGGATCAGAACCGCTGAATTCTGCCTCTATCGCCGAACCACCCCCTGGCCCTAAAATAAATCGCCATGCTTTGCTCTGAGCCTCTGGAAACTTTTGTTCAATAAATGCGGTAACGATCGGTATCATGCCATCAATGGCGTGATAATCATCGACTCGCACCAACAGTTGTCCATAAGCACCATTGGCAGATTCTGGACTATAAGTCAGCATATAACGGATGGCACCGCCCCCAATCAAGGTTTGCACCGCATTGACACCCTCCATTTCTTGGACAAAGGCTTCAATTTCTTTCATATCCTGTTCGGTACGTTCAATTCGTGTGCCTTCGGGGAGCCAGTAGTCAACCACCATTTGAGGTGTTGTTGACCGAGGGAAAAGCCCCTGTGTCATAAATTTTGCGCCCCAAATTGAAAGTGCGAATAAACCCACCACCGAAGCAATAACCAGCCAACGAGACCGTAATGCCCAGCGCATTAGTTGTTTGTACTTGATGAAAAATGCACCTTCTTCATTCTCTGACTTTATTTCCTGCTGCTCTGGAAATAACCAATAACAAACCAAAGGGGTGATGGTCATGGCTAAAATCCAGCTGAACAGCAAAGCAACCATAACAACCCAGAAAAGATCGCCAGTGTATTCAGCCGTTTGGCCTGGGGCAAATCCAATCGGTGCAAAGGCAATAACACCGACCAACGTACCTGCCAACAATGGCCATTTGGTTTGGGTAACAATTTCTTTGGCAATATCAAGCTTCTTTCTACCCTGTTGAACGCCAACTAAAATAGCTTCTGTGATGACCACCGCATTATCGACCATCATCCCCAAGGAAATGATCAATGCACCTAATGAGATGCGATGAAGCGGAACGTCGATGATTTGCATAGTCGCCAGTGTTGCCCCGACGGTGATGATAAGGATAAATGCAATCACCATTGCAGAGCGAAAACCCATGGTAAACAACAGCGAGAGAATCACTATAATCAACGCAGAAATGACGTTTATAACAAAATCATTAACCGATGCTTCAACTATTTTGCCTTGGTGATAATATTCAAACACTTCCATTCCCAACGGTCTGCGACTGATTGATTCGCGGAGTTTTTCATCCACCGCTGCGCCAACCACAACCACATTTCCACCTCCGACATTTGCCACACCCAATGCAATAGCAGGTTTGCCATTATATCGAATGATTTTACTCGGGGGTGTTTTATAATCTCGATAGACCTTGGCAATATCCTTAAGATAAATAATCTTGCCATCAGCCGCTGTCGATACCAGCAGATTCTTTATAGCATCGACAGAATCAACCGCACCAGAAGGGTCAATCATAAGTCGTTGATCGGCTATAGCCACACTGCCTGCTGAAACGACTGAATTTTGCTGTTTAAGAATATCGTAAAGACTTTGTATTGATGCGCCTAAAGCACTCGCATTCTCACGGGATATTTCAACAAAAATGGCCTCCTCACGTTCACCTGCCAATTGCACCTTAGCCACACCTTTCACTTGCAAAATTTCCTTTTGCAATTGTTTGGCATAACGCCTTAATTCAGCCGGGCTGTAATCTTCACCTGTAACGAAATAGGATAGGCCATAAAGGTCGCCAAAATCATCATTTACAATAGGCGACTGTGCATCTGGTGGCAATGACCGTTCTGCATCCTTAATCTTGTTGCGTAATTTAGTCCAGATAATTTGCAGGTCTTCTTTTGATTTTGAGAAATTAAATTTAATATCAACCGTAATTTCTGACAGACCCGCAGAAGATTTTGTTTCTATAGTTTTAACCTCCTGCATTTGCTGCAAGGCTGTTTCTATTGGCGCAGAAACTTCTCTAGCGACTTCCTCAGGGCTGGCGCCTGGATATTCGGTAAAAATTATCGCTGTTCTAATGGTAAATTCAGGGTCTTCAAATCTGGACATGGTTTGATAGGCATTCCAACCGCCAAACAGTGCCAACAAAATTAAAATGACACTTAAAACCTGATTCTTAATGGCAAATTCTGCAAGATTCATCATTTAATCCTTAGACCAAGAACGAACTTTCATCCCTTCTGACAAAGAAGAAACGCCTGCTGCAACAATCATTTCACCTGATTGCAGACCGCTTGTGATATTCAAGTTAACGCCAACCCCTGCCTCAATCATAATGTCTCTTCTGGAGACCTTCATTGAATCTTTATCTACCAGCCAAACATATTTTTGTTCGCCATCAATCGCAATTGCCGTCAGTGGAACTGATAACTTACTGAGATTTGTGTTTGATTTACTGGGGTCTTTAAACCAGACGACAGCATTCATCCCAGGCAATATAGTCAAGCCCTTTGGCGTATCAAAAGAAAATGTGATTGCATAAGTTTGTGTCGCCTCATCCGCTTCTAAAGAGGCTTCTTTAAAAATGACAGGGATTTGGCGATCAGGTGCAGCATCCAACACAAGATATGAATCTGTTGCTGGTTTTTCTTGTCTCTCTGCCTTGGCAAGAATGCTGGATGGCAGATTAATTTTAGCTTCTAGCCCTTGTTTGCCAAGAATGGTAATGGCTGGTTCTCCAGGCTGAATAATTTGCCGTTTTTTAATCGAAACTTTAGCGATAGCGCCAGAAAAGGGGGCAATAAGCACTGAATCTTGTAGTGCTTTTTTTGCAGTTTCAAGCTGAGATTTGTTGACATCTCGCTTGGATTTTCGTTCTTCAAGCTTGCTGCTGGAAATAGCATCTTGTTTAATCAAGCGTAATGCACGCTGATATTCAATATTGGCATTTTTAAATTGTGCGCGTGCTGATGTTAGTTTCGCCAGTAAATCGCGTTGATCCAATTTTGCCAGCACGTCTCCTTTGTTAACCTTCTGCGCTTCTATCACCATTAATTCTTTTAACATCCCGCCCACTTCAAAGCTCAAAACCGAAAGTTGTCGTGATTGGATAACCGCAGGATAATTAAGCAATTCACCGCTGACTGTCTGACCAATTTCGATCAATTTAGCGGGACGTACCAGTGCTTCTTTGTTTTTCTCAGTCGACGAGGTTTCAGAGTCGCAGGCTGCAAGCAGGAAAACAGAGGCGAGGGTTAAAGAATAAATATTAAAGCAGGATGATTTTGTTCGCATTTAATTTTTCCACGGTTATTTAAGGACTGAGGATTTAGTCTATGACTCGGGAGGTTAATATTTACTCCCGTATTTTTTAAGTCAGAGTGTACTACAAGAAAGTTTCTTTTCGGTGTGGCTTTAGAAAAACAGAAGTGCTCACCTTTCCACACTGGCTATATTTGTAGTGTAGCTGTAACGGCTTGCAAACATCCTTCAAGACTCACATTAACTGCAAATGTAAAGTCAGCCGATATTATTGGATTGGAGAGGGGGGTGATAAACTACAAAGGGTCATTTGTAGTTTGTTTAGTTAAGAGCCTCATCGGTATTTTGTTGACCTAATATGTTCATGATTTCAACTGTATCTCCTTCAACACGATAATAGATAGTATCTACACCACATACGCTATGTCTATATCCTACTCGGATATGGTTTACAGCTTGAT
>JAUXDP010000128.1 GCA_030618325.1 Methylococcaceae bacterium
TGCACTGAAAGTGCATAGGTTGTGACTGGACTGAAAGTCCTAAATCATTCGAGTATCATATTTCCTTTATCTTTATTTGCTGGGTTTCGATGATGCTCTAAATATTCTTGAACCATTTCATCAGTTACGTTGCCTGTCGACCATGCCCCGTAACCTATCGCCCAAAAATGGCGCCCCCAATAGCGTTTCTTTAATACTGGAAACTCTCTTTGGAGAATTCTCGATGTTCGTCCCTTCAATCTTTTTACCAAATCACTAATCGATAGTCTCGAAGGATATTCAATATGCATATGATCTTTACTCACAACTCCTGTCAGTATTTGTACATCTTCCGCATCACATATCTGAATGATTATTTCTCGACATCGACACTGAATATCTCCCTTTAATACAGGATATCTATATTTCGTGACCCATACTAAATGAACCATTAAATTCGTTATCGTATGACCGCTTCGCCTATCTTCTTTCATGCATTACAGCATATCATAAGTGAATATCAGCTAAAGCCTTGCACTAAAGTGCATAGTTTTAACTAGCGGTCGGGGACAATAAACCAAAACCATCAGACATTATCTTTTCTAAAAATACCTTTTCAAAAAAAATCTGGCCTAGTAATCTGACATACCTTGATACTCCTGAAATCAAAAATAAATTTATGCCTATAAAAGAAAATGGTGTTTATTTAACGCTTAATGTGCGTGGTCAAGAAAGAAATGAAAAACTCTTGGTATCCTTTTCCATAACTAAAGAAAAACACTGATTCCCCAGTAATTTGGTATGGTGGGTAGCACGAACAGCGTACCACCACCTGCCTTAATGTTAAAGATAATTAAACAACGACAAACCTTGAACTTTAGTATATGCCTGTTGTGCAGCTTGCAGAGCGACACTTTGTAAATTAAATTTACTAATTGCTTCTGCGTAATCAAGATCTTCAGTTTCAGACAATACAGATTGCATGCTTAGAATGGTATCCTGATTCAAACTATCTTGCCTATCTATAGCATTCAGGCGGGCACCGATAGTAGCTTGTACGGTTAATATTTTCTCTAGCGAAGTTGTTAATTTGTCTAGGGTACCACCTTGGGGATTATCATTCTTGAGGTCGGTGGATAATTCATCCACAATCTCAAATAAACTGTCTGTACCTGATGTACCGAACACGTCTTGCCCAGGATTACCATCAGTAATAGTTCGGGTTGGGCCTATTTGAATCTGTCGTTGATTATCATCTCCAGCATAATCAAATGTTGCAGGTATAGTTGCCGGAGTCCTCTCAGTAAAAGGAATTTTATCAGTCAAAAACCCTGAAAATAAATATTCCCCATTAGAATTTTTGGTATTTGCCATACTGATTAATTGTTCATTCAGCTGGTCTAGTTCCGCAGCGATCCCCAGCCGGTTATTTGCGGAATTAGTATCATTAAGCCCTTGTATACCCAACTCTTTAATCCGATGAATACTTTCAATAATATTTTGCAAACTTGATTCTTCATAAGATAGACGTTGCTTGGCAGTATTGACATTTTCCTGATATTGTTCAGTTTGCTTGATCTTCTGTTTGATATCAACAATCTGTACCGCAGCTCTTGGGTCTTCAGAAGGTGTCAGGATGCGCTTACCAGAAGACAGCTTAAGTTGCGTCTGATTGAGCGCTGCCTGTTGCTTTAACATATATTGGGTGCCCGTCTTCTGTGCCCATGCTGTGGAAATTCGCATATTATCTAACCGCTCCAATTAAGGTATCAAACAATGAACTGGCAACAGAAATAGCCTGCGCTGCTGCCTGATAGGAATTCTGAAATTTGATCAAATTAGCCGCTTCCTCATCCAGGTTTACACCAGATATATTTTCCCTGGCTCCTTGCGCCTGATTCAATAAGGTCTCTTGTGCTGCCCGCCCTATTTGTGCAGAATGCGTTGACGATCCAACACTAGAAATTAACTGTCCATACGCATCAGTAATGGTATCCGTCCCAGAATTCAGTACCGATCGATTTTCCAGCCCGGCCAATTTTAATGCCACTTCATTATCACCAGGAACAGTAGCAGCACTTGCAGAAGCCGCTATTTTTCTAGGATCATCAATGATGACATTTATATTTTTAGCTGCATCATAAGTTGGTCGAAAGAAAAAACTTGAGCCGGAAACCATTCCTGTTGTTGAAATATCAAACCCTGGACCAGATAGCGTGGTAGTACCGCCCGCAGTAAATGTGGTTGTGGAATTATCTGAAAGCTTGGTTAATGTGTAATCGGTACCGTTATAATCAAGCTGATAGTCACTAGGGCTTAAATTGGCCACGGAAACTTGAAAGGATGCTGTAACCGAACCTGCAGCCACACCCAATTTTTTAGTTTCAATTTCTGTAGCCCCGAAGCTGAACAAAGCAGTTCCTGCATTACCATCCAGATCAAATCCAGTCTTATGAAGGCTGTTAATCTCAACAGCCAAGCCAGTTGCAACCATTCCGAGCTGTAATCTTGCTGGCTCTAATACTTCATCACGAAATCTGAGTAACCCCTTCAATTCACCCCCAGCAATTTCACGACTGGCATTTTGGCCCTCAATAAAAACTTCTAAATGGTTTGGGTCTTTTTCTGATCCTGAAAGAGATATTGTTGATGAGTTATTAGCCAAAACCAAAGGTTGCCCTTTGCCAATAAAGATACTCACCGAACCATCAGCTTGATCGAGAACGGACACATCAACTTTTTCAGATACCCTGGCAATTAACAAATCCCTTTCATCCAACAAATCATTGGGTACCCGTTGCCCTGAAGTACGATTAATATCAGCAACGATTTGTTTATTTAAATCAGCTATATCACTTGCAAGTGTATTGATGTCTTTGACCGTCAATTCCAGGTTTTTGTTTACTCCAGCACTTATTTGAGAAAATTTTGTATTAATTCCATTGAATTGTTGGCTAACCAGCTTAGCTTCAGATATCATCACTTGCCGGGCTGGTGAGGATGAAGGATCGCTAGCAACATCATTCACAGCATTGAAAAAGGATTTCATCGCTGAAGCCATACCCGTGGTTTCATCTGCCAAAATATTATCAACCTGGGACGCTAATTTGTGAAACTGATCCATTTCACCAAAGGCTGAGGAACTGGAACGCAATTGATTGGTAACAAATTGATCATAGCTGCGGGTGATATTAGCAACATCGACACCATTACCAACATATCCACCACCTCTAAATTGGGCTGGGGTAGTTGCTAGCTCAACACGTTGACGACTATATCCTTCGGTATTAACATTGGCAATATTATGACTGGTCGTTTCCAGCGAGCGCTGGAAGGCTTTTAACCCCGAAACAGCTGTGCCTAAAATTCCCATTGTCATTGTTATCTCTCCAAACTATTGAAATAGTTATAGATCATCTATTATAGTTCCCACGGTCTCCGTCACTGCCATTAAGTTAAGGGGTTTTTCGTGATCATGTAGGTTGGGCAAAGCGTAGCGTGCCCAACAAATCTGTGTTGGGCACGTCGTTCCTCCTTTGCCCAACCTACGTTTTTTCTTAACTTAATGGCAGTGACGGTCTCCGTGGGAATTCATGTAAGGACGCTCTGCGTCCCATGATGCAGAGCGTCACAAACTACATTCCCACGCAGAGCATGGGAACGATACCACTCTCCAAACTAGTGCAGCACTAGTTACTTGCCAAAATCTGCCCTGGTTTATAATGAGCTAATGCTTCCCCGTTAAATATATGCATAATTTTTTCCGCATATTTAGGGTCAGTTGCATAACCTGCTTGCTGCAAACCCTTAACGTAAGCTTCCGGATTGGCTGTTTGTTTTAATGCCTCTCCGTAGCGCGGGTTGCTTTTAAGAAACTGAACATAATCCTGAAAACTTTGTTGGTATGAGTCATAAACTCGAAATCCAGCTCGAACTTTCTTTGCTGTACCTTGCTCAAATTCTAGTGTATCTACACTTGTTTTAGGCCCTTTCCAGGATTTATCTGCCTTAATATTAAACAAATTAAAACTACTTTGCCCGTCCGTTTTATCGATAACTGCTTTCCCCCAACCAGTTTCAAGCGCCGCCTGAGCTAAAAGAACTTTTGGTTCCACCCCTATTTCATTGGCTGCCTGCTGAGCATGTGGCCATAATTGCTTAACAAATTGTTCTACCGATGTTATCGGCTGCTGCTCTGAATACTTAAGTATAATATCGGTTGTTTTATCGAGTTGTTTTACTTCAGGTATGTGTACCGGCTTATTTCGATAAGCTTGCAAATCCTGAGGTTCCTGGGCAGCTGTTTGTTTATCTGTACTAAGTTGCCTGACTATTAGATCCGCCAATCCAACTCCTGGATTACCAGACAAATGAACCGCTAACTGTTGATCATACATTTCCATGTAAAACTGACTTTGATCACTATCAAAAATGCCATCAGATAATTTGGCATCACGCATACTCTTCAGCGTCATATTCAAAAAAATAGATTCAAATTGTTTGGCAACTTCTTTAAGCGCTTCCTGGGAATCCTTTTTTGCCTCAGTTTTTAATTTGGCAAGACCATTAAAATCTGTGTAGACATCAGCATGGTTTACATTCAGCATGATCGCACCCTTTATATAATAATCAGCTCTGCCCGCAGTGCACCAGCCGCTTTCAAGGCTTCCAGTATTGCTACTAGATCACTGGGTGCAGCGCCGACCTTATTCACCGCATCAACAATTTCATTCAAAGAGACACCAGGATTAAATACAAACATATGTGGTTTTTCTTCTTCAACCTGAATATCTGATTGGGGATTCACGACCGTTTGCCCTGCCGCCAAAGCATTAGGCTGACTGACCTGAGGATTCTCAGAAATAGTAACCGTTAAACTACCATGCGATATGGCTACAGGCTGTACTCTAACCTTATTATTAATAACCACAGTACCGGTTCTTGAGTTCACTATGATTTTGGCAGATGCATCATCGGGAGAAACATTGATATTTTCAATCATCGATACAAATGTTACACGTTGCGACACATCGCGCGGGGCGCCAACTCTAACTGATGTTGCATCCATTGCTTTAGCAGTATTAGCTCCTAATACCCGGTTAATAGCCTCAACCATGCGATTAGCTGTGGTAAAGTCCGAACTATGTAAATTAAAAATTAGTTCATTATGCTGTGCGAAGGGCGAAGGGACACTTCGTTCAACAGAAGCACCTCCTGCAATACGCCCAACAGAAGGATTATTCACCGTGATGCTTGAACCATCAGCACCAGCTGCACTCAAACCGCCAACCACTAAATTTCCCTGAGCAATAGCATAAACCTGACCATCGGCACCTTTCAACGGGGTCATTAATAATGAACCACCGCGTAAACTTTTGGCATCACCAATGGAAGACACGGTAACATCAATCCTTTGTCCCGGCTTAGCAAATGCGGGTAAGTCAGCATGTACTGCTACAGCAGCAATATTTTTCGATTTAGGATCAACGCCTGCCGGCAAATTAATGCCGAGTCTGGCCATCATTGACCGTAATGACTGACCTGTGAATTTAGTTTTATCACCGCTTTTGTTCAGACCTACTACCAAACCATAACCAACCAGCTGATTTGATCGAACTCCGGCAATACTGGCCAGATCCTTAATTCTTTCTGAGTGTACCTGAAAACTTGCAAGCGCTATTCCCAGAAATATAATTATCTGTATTGTTTTTTTAAATAATTTCATTGTGTCCATCCTGATTAGAAAGGAAATATCCAATGATTTAAAATTCTGTTAAACCACCCCAGCTTGCTGGCATCGGCAACCGCGCCATCTCCGGTATACATAATCGTGGCATTAGCCACTTTATTAGATAACACAACATTATCAGCACCAATATCTATGGGTCTGACAATTCCTGAAATTCGAATATATTCGCTACCCTGATTAAGGGTCATACGTTTCTCCCCACGCACCAGCAAATTGCCATTGGCCAGTACGTCATATACGGTGACGGAAATATCACCCGTAAAGGTATTGCTTTGATTAGCCTTGCCCTCTCCATCTGCTTTTCTATTTGCTTTAATCCGAGTTTCCATGCTATTACCCAGAATAGTTTGTGATGCGACGCCCCATAAAGTGGGAGCTTCAACTGTAATATCAGTATTTTTGCTAACTTCTATATCAGCATCTTTTTTTGCCTGAGTTCGCTCATTCAAACGAACCGTTAATAAATCTCCAACCCTCCGCGCAATTTGATCTTCAAATAGGCGAACATCATAATTTGCCATGTAGATGGAACCTGTATTATAAGCAGGCCTTGGACGCACAGGTGGAGGCACCGGAGCAAAGGCCGGATCAGACTTAGGCATGGTTTCGCAACCTATTAATACGACTGCAGAAAACATGAAAAGGAGTACTTTCAGAATTTTCATTAACCTAGCTTATAGTTGCTGCGTAACGTAGGACAACATATCATCAGTCGTGGAAATCGCTTTTGAATTCATTTCATAAGCTCTTTGGGTTTCAATCATGTTAACTAGTTCTTCTACTACATTGACGTTTGAAGTTTCCAAAGAACCTTGAAGAATTGAGCCGAATTCATTGGCACCCGGAACACCAACATTAGGTGCACCACTGGCTACAGATTCTCTATAAAGGTTCTCGCCTATTGGATCAAGACCCGCCTGATTAATAAAAGTTGCTAACTCTATTTGTCCTAATACTACCGGAGCTGCATTACCTGGTTGTAATGCCGATACACTGCCATCCCTGCCAATAGTAATACTAATAGCATCATCTGGAATGGTAATTGCCGGTTCCAGGGTTAAACCACCTGAAGTTACCAACTGCCCATCGGCACTCAATTTTAACGAACCATCACGGGTATAATTAATATCACCATTGGGCATAAGAATTTGCATAAAACCATTGCCATTGATTGCCACATCTAGCGGGTTCTCAGTTTGTTGAATATTACCTTGCGAATGTAGCTTTTCAGTTGCCACAACTCTGACTCCAGAGCCTAACTGCAAACCGGTTGGCAATTCAGTATCCTGCGAAGATTGGGCGCCAACTTGACGTACATTCTGATATAGCAAATCTTCAAAATTAGCCCGGCCCTTTTTAAAGCCTGTGGTATTAACGTTGGCCAGGTTATTAGATATAACCGCCATTCTGGTTTGCTGGGCATCCAGTCCTGTCTTTGCTACCCATAATGCTCGTTCAGTCATTTTATTCTCCTGCTTTTTGACACTTAGATGTTATTTACGCTGTTATTAATAAACGATGCACTTACTATGCCAATTGCATCAATTTTGCCGAAGTACCACTGTTTTCATCGGCTTGTTTCATCACTTTGACTTGCAGTTCAAAGTTTCTGGAGAGCTCTATCATTTCCACCAAAGCAGAAATAGCATTAACATTACTGCTTTCCAAAGATCCTTGAACCAAACCCACACTGGCATCAGCTTCGGGGGCTGGAATATGGGGTTTGAGTGTCAGTAATCCGTCATTCAGTTTTTCCAGATCTTTCAGATTTGGTTTGACCAGTTTTATTCTGCCCACTTCTACCAACGTACTTGCATCATCCCCTACAGGAATAATGCTGATCGTGCCATCTCTGCCAATTTCAATCTTGTCCGCTTCAGGAATGGCTAAAGGGCCATCGTCACCGAGTATTTGCAATCCTGTTCCCGTTTGCAAAAGACCTTCGGGAGATATGCGTAAGTCACCTGCTCGAGTGTAAGCTTCCTTGCCATCACTACCTTGAACCGCAATCCAGCCATCACCATTCACTGCAACATCCAAATTACGTCCAGTCGACTGAATAACACCTGGAGATAGATCTACTCCAGGCCGTTCAGCCATAGCATAAACCCTGGAAGGGTAACCTGGACCAAAAACCGGCATACTACGAAATTGCTCAAAATCAGCTTTAAAGCCTGTAGTTTGAGCATTAGCCAGATTATGGGAATTATTAGTCTGTGCCAATAAAGTTTGTTTGGCACCGCTCATAGCGATATATAAACTGCGGTCCATAGACCTACTCCTTTATTTATATATTCAGAATGGTCTGAATAATGGTATTTTCGGTAGTGATGGTTTCGGCATTGGCCTGATAGGATTGCTGAGCCACAATCAAGTTGACTAGTTGAGCCGCCAAATCCACATTGGAACCTTCTAAAGCACCTGATTGAATAATACCGAAGTTATTCGCACCAGCTTCACCCGGTATAGGCTCACCCGAGTTGGCACCTTGCCCCCAGCTGGTATCACCCAATTTTGTCAAACCATTAGGGTTAGAAAAACGGGTTAAGGCAATCTTGCCAAGCGTATTTGAACCACCATTACTAAACCGTGCAAATATGACCCCTTCATCATCAATATCTATACCGGTTAACCGACCAGCCGGCAAACCGTTTTGAGTCAGCTCATTAACACTGAATTTTTCATTTATTTGGGTAGAGCCAAAATAATTCATTTTATTAATCTGGATATCACTAGCTCCTGTAGCTGGATTAATCGAATAATCTGCCAGATCAAAAGTTCCGTCTGCCGGTGTTTTAAGCTTTCCGTCAGAATCAAACTTTAACTCACCAAAAGCGGCCCCTCCCTGCAGATTAACAGCATCACCATCGACATGATGATAAACCTGCCAAGTCGGGTCACCAGCAACCACGCCTTTTTGCACAAAATAGGTTGTTAAGGTGTGCGATGAACCGAATGAATCGTATATGGTTGCAGATGTTTGGGTGGTATAGGTATTCTGGTTGTCTTTATCAAAAACCAAAGTAATTGGCTGTTCACTGGCATCGAGATTGACACTCATTTCAATTTTATCCGTAGTGGAAGGCAGACCTTGAACTGCGCTGATCTGAACCGGCTGAGTCACCCCAGTACTAAAACCATCATCCACCTGAGTACCATTTGCTCTATATACCAACAAGGCTTTACCTTGATTGTTAACCACAAAACCTTCTTTATTTAATTT
>JAUXDP010000032.1 GCA_030618325.1 Methylococcaceae bacterium
GTCCGGGTGCTTAAACCAGGTTTAAGCCCGATGTCCCACAGAAAAGTGTTAAATTGTGAGAGTGCCGACTGAAATTGAAGGTCTTTTGTATTGTCCAATAAAACCAGAATATCAATATCGGAATGAGGAAACAGTTCACTACGACCATAACCACCTACAGCAACTAGGCTGAGTTTGTTTTCTAAAGAGTTGAAAAAGTGTTTCCAGCAAGTAGTTAAAAGGCTATCAACAAATTTAGCTTTTGCTGATATTAACTCATTGACAGGTTTTTTGGGGTCAAATTGCCGGGCAAGTTCCTCATTATTAGACTTTATGAGTTGTTTAAATAGTTCCAGGGAATCCTTGGTTTTAAACAGGGATTCGGAAAATTGAAGGTTTAGATTGTTCACAATTCTTCTTGACGCAAAGTTAGAATTTCGTAGCCATTTTCTGTGACTAGGATAGTATGTTCCCATTGGGCTGACAGGCTTCTGTCTTTGGTGACAGCCGTCCAGTTATCTTTAAGAACTTTTATATGCCTTTTTCCCTGGTTGATCATCGGCTCAATGGTAAAAATCATGCCAGTTTTTATAATCTCACCTTCTCCCGATTTTCCGTAGTGCAGCACTTGCGGGTCTTCATGAAATTTCTTGCCTATCCCATGACCACAAAACTCACGGACGACAGAAAAGTGATTTGATTCTGCATGTACTTGAATCGTGCGCCCTATATCTCCAAGTGTAGCACCTGGTTTGACCTGCTGGATGCCCAGAAAAAGTGATTCTTGAGTGATAGTACATAGCCTTTTTGCAAATGGAGATACATTTCCTACATAAAACATTTTGCTGGTATCGCCATGGTATTCGTCTTTGATGACGGTAATATCGATGTTAATAATATCGCCATTTTTTAGTTTTTTTACATTGGGTATGCCATGGCAAACCGTATTGTTAATGGAGGTACAAATGGATTTGGGAAAGCCACGATAATTCAGTGGTGCGGGAATAGCATCTTGTTCATTGACGATATAGTCATGGCAAATCTGATCTAGTTCATCGGTACTGACTCCAGGAACGACGTGAGGAGCAATCATTTCCAGAACTTCAGCGGCTAATTTTCCAGCAGTCCGCATTTTGTCAATTTCGGCAGGTGTTTTAATGGTAATGCTCATAAATTTTCGTAGCTAAATAGTATGGTTTCTTGTCTTCATAGAGTGATTATTATAGAGATATTATGAGTCATCCACTTCTTGAGCCAGATCTTGCAGTTGTTTTAAGGAATTAGAAAACAATTCAGGATCATCTGCCCTGATAGTTGCATGAGCTACTTTTCGCCCTTTTCGTGGTACTTTATCATAAAGGTGCATATGACTATTGGGGAGATCTAATACCTGTGTGGTTGTTGGTAAACCGCCGATGAAATTGACCATGCCAGCATATCCGCGCGCTTTGGTTGAGCCTAATGGTAGATCCAGAATAGCCCGTAAATGGTTCTCGAATTGACTGGTTTCTGCACCTTCTATGGTCCAGTGTCCTGAATTATGCACTCTCGGCGCAAATTCATTGGCCAGCAATTTACCTTGTACGTCAAAAAATTCCACTGCAATGATTCCAACATAATTTAGTGTTTCCAGTATGCGTGTTGTATATTCCTCGGCCTGTTGCTGCAAAACATCATTTTCGCAACATTTTGAAACACGTAAAATCCCACGACTGTGTTGATTTTCTGAAAGGGGATAAAAAACCATTTCTCCACTAGGGCGGCGTGCGGCAATCATAGAGACTTCACGTTGAAAATCAACAAAACCTTCAACAATTGATTGTGCTCCGGCCATAGATTGCCAAGCATCTGGTAGATCAGCAGATATTTTTAATGGCATTTGTCCCTTGCCATCATAGCCCATTCTGCGACTTTTCAAGATTGCAGGGTATTTGATGTCAGGCATCGCATTTTGTAAATCTTCCAGGCTGTTAATAGGAGCAAATTCAGCAGTTGGAATATCTAGTTGGTGGAAAAAGTTTTTTTCCGTTAGACGATCTTGGGCAATTGCCAGGGCATTAGCAGCCGGATATATTTTGGTGTGATCAGCCAGGAAACTGGCAACTTCGGCGGGAACATTTTCAAACTCATAGGTGACGATATCTGCTTTTTCAGCTAATTCGGCTAATAATGCCTGGTTATCATATTCGCCATGTAAATGCTCCCCAAGTCCTATAGCACCGGCTGTATCACTTGGATCAAGAATAACAAATTGCAAACCTAAGGGGTAGCCGGCTAAGGCAATCATGCGGGCTAATTGCCCACCACCTAAAATTCCAACCTTCATGCTGTCGCCTTACGTGGGTCAGAATTGGCCATCACTTTATTAGTCTGGTTTTGTCTATATTCATTTAATGCAGGTCGGTATTGAGGGTGTTTGTTGCTTATGATAGCAGCAGCCAGTAAGGCTGCATTGATAGCCCCTGCCTTACCGATTGCGAGAGTTCCGACAGGGATGCCTGCAGGCATTTGTGCCATCGACAGCAAGGAATCCATGCCATTCAACGCCTTTGACTGTACCGGAACCCCCAATACCGGTACCGGTGTTTTTGCTGCTGTCATTCCGGGTAAATGAGCTGCACCTCCTGCGCCTGCAATAATGACTTCCAGACCATTGTTTTCAGCATTTTCGGCATATTGAAATAATTTATCCGGGGTTCGATGTGCTGACACAACTTCCACTTCATGGGGGATTTTTAGCTGGTCCAAGATTTGGGCTGCATTTTGCATGGTTTCCCAATCGGAAGTTGAACCCATGATTATGCCGATCAATGCTGTCATGGAAGTATTCTCCTGTATAAAATTTTAAAATTCATTTGTATCTGCTCAGCATGTTCATATTTTGTTTCAGCACCAGGCATTTTCGCACGAAGAATGTAAGCATATAGAAATATCTGACCATTCGAGTATGGAATTAACGCTGTAATGGGATAAAAGATGAATGTGCAGAGTAGTTTACTATCATTTGTTATCTATAAAAGACATCACTTCTTTCCACCAGGGTTGTTCCGGAGAAAGGGGTAGGGTATTATGGCCGGCATTAGGGAATTTCCATATTTTCTTCGCGCCTGGCAGCCATTCAAAAAGCTTTAAAGTGTATTGATTAGGTATAATTTCATCCTTTTCAGCCATAATAACAGCAGCATTGCCAGTATAGTTCTGTAAACCCTTAATATTATCAAACCGATCAAGAATTAGCCATTTGGCTAGAAAAAACCAGTAATGATGATGGGCAATATTGGCTAAATTATCAAAGGGTGAAATTAAAGCTATACCTTCAATTGGAAACTGTTGCGACTGTACGAGGCTTGAAACCACGCCACTTCCTAACGATTCGCCCCATAGGAATACAGGAAGACCGAAGTCTTTGATGGCTTTGCTAACTGTTTTGTGGGCATCTGTTAATAGAGTTTGTTCAGAGGGTTTTCCTTTTCTCGCTCCATATCCAGGATATTCAGCCAATATTACTCGGTATCCAGAGTTTTCCAGGGCATCGATATAATATAATCTGTTGTTAGCAGACCCGGCATTACCGTGAAAAACAATGATTGTTCCTTTGTTCTGAGGCAGGTTTTTACCTGATATCAACCCAAGATAATCATTTTCAGAAGGCCAAAGCTTTAATTGTAAATTGTTAGCAAGCTCTTTTTGTTGAGGGAGAGAGATAACTTGTGGATAGTAAATCATTTTTCTCTGAAAAATAAAAATAATCAGCAAACAGAGAAAATAAGGAATGAGGAGTGAAAGTGTGGTTTTCATTTTTCCTATATATCAATCTTGGTGTGCAGTATAGTCAACCGTATTTCTGTTTGGGTCTGTTATGCCAAAACTTTTTTGCTATTGTAAAAGCCTGCTCCTGATCTTCTGCTTTGCCTAGTAATTTTAAGGCGATAGCTGTAGTGCTGATGATAGTGGCCTCAGCAAATTCATTCTGTTCCTTAGCTTGCCAGATTGCCGCAAGTTGCTTTGGATCCAAGAAATCTGGTTTTATATGGCGTCGTTTAAATAACGAAGGCCAAAGTTCATCGATTAACTGTCCTTCATGGACGCTTTGCACCAGGCAATCCATATCAGGGTTACGTTCAGCTTCCCCTCCTTCACCTTTCATTACCGCTACATTTTTCTGGTCCAATAATAATGCTGCCTCTTGATGAACTGGACGATATCCCGGATGGAAAATACCTTGAATGCTACATCGTGAGTCAAATGGATTTAACATCCGTACCATCGTATGTATGGGTGAACGCAACCCCATTAAAGGACGTAGTTCAATAATATCATAGAGCTTTGGGCAAAAATGTTGCAAAGATAAATAGCAAAAATAATTATCTTCGAGTTGCTGTGACGCCTGTTGAAAAGAGGTTGCGTATTTAATACCTAAAAATTGCAACATATCTTTAGTATAAATTCTGTCGGATGAGTGGCCACTCGCGCCGTGCATAAATACCTTGATGCCGTTTTCCGCCAACAATAATGCAGATAATATAAACCAGGGCAAATGCCGTCTTTTCCCAGCATAGGATGACCAATCAAGATCAGTCTTTACTGAACTGGCTGGCAAATTAAAAGAATCACGAGCCGCTTTAACAAAACCGGCGAGTTCTTCTGGCGTTTCTTCTTTAACTCGCATTAGCATCAGGAAAGCACCTAATTGTACGGGCTCCACTTTATTCGCCAAAATCAAGCTCATCGCTTGATAAGCTTGTTCTTGTGTCAGGGGTTTTGAGCCTTTTTTGCCTTTTCCTAAAATTCGGATGTACTGGGCGAAGGGATGTTCTGAGTTGTTCACCAGCATTATTATAATTTAAATGGAAATAAATCTGATATTAACTTATTATGCGATAAAATAATCGTATAAAAATAAGTCAGAGGGTAGTGTCATGAAAAAAGCCATAATAATCAGTTTACTAGCATCTTCTGGGGTGTTGAATGCCGCAGTTTTTAAATGTGAGTCCAGTCAAGGGAGAATAGAGTATCAGGATGCTCCCTGTAGTAGTCAATACCAATCAAAGAAATTGGCAATTACTCCAATAAACTCAAAAATAGTTAAGCGCGCTCAGGAAAAACTGGCAATTGAATTAGACGAACGTAAAAAAATAGATGCACAACGTGCTGAAGTTGCATCAAAAGAGCGGGAATTGAGAGCTACAGAGCTAAGCGCAACAGCTAGGCAGGAACTTGTCTATGAAACTAGGAAACAAACTGACAACCAGAATTCATGGGGGGGGTACTACCATCGGCGTGTTTATGAGAACTATTGATCGTTAAAGTTTTAAACTGAAGCCCCTCCCCAGATTAGAATTGAGTACTGAAGAGTATAGAAAATCCGATAAATATGCTTATATGCTTAGAAGCAAGATTCCTGGGGAGGGTGAAAAAGGATTGATTTGGGGGGGTGTTGTATCGGCAGGATTGATTACGACACATCCTTGTGTCATGAAATACACAATAATAAATTTCTCTTAGAGGTCCCTTGATTTTCTTTGGGTTTTATTAAAACCAAATAGGGATATTACTCCGGTTCCAAATAACCATAATGCGGCAGGTACTGGAGTTTCAATAGGAGGAGCTGTAAATGTTGTGGTAAAGTTGTTGAAATTATACCAGTGAAAGGTTCCAAGGCCGCCGCTACCAGCTATCCGTCCATCGATTTGTATGTGGTCATCGAATGTAGGGAATGATTCATAGCTAACGTATCTGCCATTTGATTTATCTTTAGCAGTTAGGGTATAAACTTCATCTTTTTTTAATTCCCAAGTGATGTTTTGTATTTGATGAGAGTTTTCTCCACCTGCATAGTTATAAGTTTGCAAAATATCGCCGGCGCGGTTCTTTAGCCAAATGGTATCTTGCTTACCCTGGTTTTGGGAAATAAAACTATCTAGTGTGACATCTTTTGTCGCCGTTAGCTGTAGACCTGAGTTTGGAAAGGCATTAAGGTTATTAGTTAATTCAGGGCCTTCAAGGGTTAAGGTGACAGATGCAATAGCTGTAGTCAGTGTAATAAAAGTTATTATTAAGACCGATACTGCTTTATAGTAAGTGTGTCATTTTATAGACCTTAATTCAAAGTATTTCTAAGGAAAAATGGAATGAATTAGTTGCTCTGAAGCAGTTAAAAACCATTTCTGGTAACTAAAATTCATACTTTATTCAACCATACTGATGGTATGTTGATGATGGTGAAATTTTGAGATATATCATATGTTTATTATTTGATCTCACGCGGTTCTTACTGCAAACGACTAGGGCAAACAATTGTACATAGGTACAGTTTTCGCTATAAGTTTCTGAGTTATAATGACCCATTTTTTTACTGGGAACGGCTTTCGATACTTGATACTATATAAGCAATTGGTTAATCATAATTCTAACAACAGGCTCAAATGAATTGCCTTGAAAAATGAACACATATCTTTACAAGTAGAGGCCCTAAGTTGTATCCGTGATGATCGGGTATTGTTCAAACAGTTGAGTTTTGAAATTAAGGGTAAACAGGTTTTACTGCTAGAAGGAAAAAATGGCAGTGGTAAAACGTCATTGCTGCGCATTTTGTGCGGTTTCCGTGAGCCAGATTCTGGAGAAATATACTGGTGTGGTAATTTGTTAGATAATCAATATTACGCACAAATGGTATATATCGGACACCGGGACGGGGTGAAGGACGAGCTGACAGTGCAGGAAAATTTGCTGGTTTCAACAGCTTTAGGTTTTGCAAGTCAAACTTCAATTTCGCAAGCTCTAAAAAAAGTAGATCTGCAAGGGCATGATGAGGTTTTAGTGCAGTCATTATCAGCAGGTCAGAAAAGACGGCTATCATTAGCTAGGTTATTGATTACTGATAATAAATTGTGGATACTGGATGAACCATTTACTTCTTTGGACAAAGATGGAATAGCGGTGGTTGAAGCTTTGATGACCGAGCATGTTAATCGAGGTGGAATGGTAGTCCTAACATCCCACCATGATGTTCAGTTACATGATATTAAGCCACAAATAATAAACCTTTCCTGATGGCATTATTGCGCGCATTTATCGCCATTATTAGGCGAGATTTAATTTTGGCTTTTCGGCGCAGAGCTGAAATGTTGAATCCTATATTGTTTTTTATCATTGTTGTCACCTTATTTCCATTAGGTGTGGGAGCTCAACCTCAGTTATTGCAAAGCATCGCGCCTGGAATAATTTGGGTGTCTGCGTTGTTAGCGGCGATGCTGTCGCTGGATGGCTTGTTTCGTTCTGATTTTGATGATGGTTCTTTGGAACAGCTTTTATTAAGTCCACATCCCACTTCAATTTTAATTCTTGGTAAAATAATTGCGCATTGGTTGGTGACCGGTCTGCCTTTGATTTTGGTAGCACCGTTGTTGGCCGAGTTTTTAGGCATGCATACCGATGCGCTGATTATTCTGCTTAAAACACTGATTTTGGGAACTCCCGTTTTAAGTCTTGTAGGCGCAATTGGGGTTGCATTAACTGTCGGATTACGCCGAGGAGGTATGATTTTGTCACTTCTGGTTCTGCCTTTATATGTGCCTGTATTAATTTTTGCCAGTAATGCAGTAGAAATGGCAAGTGGTGGCTTACCCGTTGATGCTCAGATTAATATTTTACTTGCCATGCTGTGTCTTGCGTTAGTGCTTGCACCTTTACCTGCATCAGCGGCATTAAAAATGAGTGTGAGTTAGTTTTTACAGTAAAATCCTTTATATGAAATATAGAATAATCTTATGTTTTTAATACCCAAGCCAGTTGGAAAATTCTTTCATCGCATGGCTTCCCCACCTTATTTTTATGATTTTACCGGTCGTTTGATTCCCTGGCTAAGCTGGATATTTCTATTCTTAGTTATTGCTGGATTATATGGTGGCTTGGTATTGGCACCTGCAGATTATCAACAAGGTGATAGTTTCAGGATTATTTATATTCATGTGCCAAGTGCCTGGATGTCGTTATTTGTTTATGTAGTGATGGCAATAGCGGGTGGAATTGGCTTGATTTGGCGCATCAAACTGGCTGAAATTGTAGCCATCAGTAGTGCCTCAGTGGGTGCTGGGTTCACTTTTATTGCCTTGGTAACAGGTTCTTTATGGGGCAAGCCGATGTGGGGTACCTGGTGGGTTTGGGATGCCAGGTTAACTTCGGAATTGATTTTGCTTTTTTTATATCTAGGTGTGATTGGTTTGTACGGTGCTATTGATGATAAACGGACAGCTTCAAGAGCCGTTGCAATTCTGGCATTGGTCGGTGTAGTGAATATTCCGATTATTCATTATTCTGTTGAATGGTGGAATACCTTACATCAAGGGCCAACGGTTACCAAAATGGATAAACCGTCTATCCATATTAGTATGTTATGGCCGCTGCTAGTGATGGCAGTCGCTTTCAAATTTTATTATGTAATTGCCATGTTACAACGTGCTCGGACTGAATTAGTTGTTCGTGAACGTAACAGTCAGTGGGTGAAATTACTTTTGGAGTCAAAATGAATTGGCAAGAATTTTTTGCGATGGGCGGTTATGCCTTTTACGTCTGGGTGTCATATGCCATTACTTTTGTTGTTCTGTTGGCTCTTGTTATTATGCCCATCATCCAACGGAAACAATTTATGCGCCAACAAACATTACGTCTGAAAAGACAGGAAAATCCATGAAAGCAGCGAGAAAGCAACGTTTATACCTTATTGGCCTGATTGTAATAGGTGTCAGTTTAGCGGTAACTTTTGCACTAAAATCCTTTAATGAAAATTTGATGTATTTTTTTTCGACTACGGAAGTGGTTGAAGGCAAAGCGCCAAATGATAGATTGTTTCGTTTAGGTGGCATGGTAGTTGACGGAAGTGTTGAAAGGCCTGAAGATGGAATGTTAGTACAGTTCAAGTTAACTGATTACGACAAGACAGTTATTGTCGAATACAGCGGGATCTTACCTGATTTATTTCGTGAAGGGCAGGGTATTGTTGCTAACGGTAAACTGAATAGCAAAGGGGTGTTTGTTGCACAAGAAGTACTGGCCAAACATGATGAAAATTATATGCCCCCAGAAGTTGGGGAAAGTTTAAAGAAAAAACTATGATTCCAGAATTAGGCCATTTTTCATTGATACTGGCGCTATGTATGGCGTTGATACTAGGTGTGTTACCCATTATTGGTACCGGACGTTCAATTCCCGGTTGGATAGCAGTTGCAAGGCCAGCCGCGTATGGTCAATTGTTTTTTGTTGCGATTGCCTATGGAGCATTGACCTATGCTTTTTTTGACCACGATTTTTCCGTTTCATACGTTGCTCATAATTCGAATACAGCGTTACCCTCGCTTTATCTTTTTTCTGGAGTTTGGGGGGGGCATGAAGGGTCTTTGTTGCTGTGGGCATTTGTTTTGTCACTATGGACCGGGTTAGTTGCTTTTTTCAGTAAAAATATCCCGACAATTCTTATTGCTCGGGTGCTAGCTGTAATGGGCTTGGTCAGTATTGGTTTTTTGCTATTTTTATTGATGACCTCTAACCCTTTTGAACGGCTGTTTCCTGTGCCCATTGAAGGGAGGGATCTTAATCCCTTACTACAAGACCCTGGAATGGCTATTCATCCCCCGATGTTGTATATGGGTTATGTAGGATTTTCTGTTGCTTTTGCTTTTGCTATTGCAGCATTAATAGGGGGGCGGTTAGATTCAGCATGGGCGCGTTGGTCAAGACCCTGGACCAACATTGCCTGGGTATTCTTGACTTTAGGCATTACCTTGGGAAGTTGGTGGGCTTATTATGAATTGGGTTGGGGAGGCTGGTGGTTTTGGGATCCGGTGGAAAATGCTTCCTTTATGCCTTGGCTGGTGGGCACGGCATTAATACATTCTTTGGCAGCAACAGAAAAACGCGGTGTTTTTAAAACCTGGACGGTATTATTAGCAATTTTTGCCTTTTCCTTAAGTTTATTAGGTACATTTCTGGTGCGGTCCGGTGTTTTGACTTCCGTTCATGCCTTTGCCACCGATCCGGGTCGAGGTTTATTTATTCTGGTTTTTTTAGCTGTCGTAATAGGTGGGTCATTGACTCTCTATGCTATCAGAGCGCCTCATGTAAAATCCTCGGCAAGTTTTGAATTGGTTTCCCGTGAATCTTTGCTTTTAATTAATAATGTGCTGCTGGTTGTTACTGCTGCCAGTATATTATTGGGAACCTTGTATCCATTACTTATTGATGCACTGGGTATGGGTAAACTCTCGGTGGGTCCACCTTACTTCAATGCTGTCTTTATCCCTTTAATGGCACCATTAGCATTTGCCGTAGGGTTTGGAATTTTGTTGCGATGGAAGCGTGATGATATTCTAATGTTATCCAGACGCCTGAGCTGGATATTTGTTGCTTGTATAACTGCTGGACTATTAATACCACTTGCAATGCCCTTTTATTCTTGGAGTGCAGTATTAGGTGTTGCACTGGCACTCTGGACGACTGCAATTAGTTTGTTGGGCTTGTACGATCGCATGGGTAAAAGAAATTTTAGTTGGCAACGGTTAAAAAATATCCCCCTGGCCTTTTACGGTATGACTACGGCACATCTTGGGATTGCTGTCTTCGTTATAGGTATTACCTTTACTTCTGTTTACAGTCAGGAAAAAGATGTTCGCTTGGCACCGGGGGAGCAGTTAGAAATGTCCGGGTATGTGTTTAACTTTCACCATGTAAAAACAACGATGGGGCCAAATTATCAGGCTGACCAGGGGTTGCTGACGGTTACTTATAATGGCGAGCAAGTGGCTACACTGGAACCCCAAAAAAGGATTTATCGGGTTCAGAAAATGCCGATGACAGAAGCAGCTATTGATGCTGGTGTTTTTCGGGATTTATTTGTTGCACTAGGTGAACCATTGGGCAATAGCGGAGCCTGGAGTTTCAGGATATACTATAAATCGTTTATTCGCTGGATTTGGTTTGGTGCACTGATTATGGCGTCTGGGGGCTTGATGGCTGCTTGTGATAGGCGCTATAGGTTGCAAAAAAAATCGCAAAAAAGTCATGCTTAAGTATTTGACACCACTTTTTTTGTTTGTCATTTTGGCAGTTTTTCTTGCTATAGGCTTAAAGTTAAATCCTAAAGAAATTCCATCCCCTTTAATTGGCAGGCCGGTGCCTGATTTTTCTTTGCCGTTATTGCATCTTCCTGAAAAAAAATTGGGGAGTTCTAATCTCAAAGGTAGGGTCTGGTTATTGAATGTCTGGGCATCCTGGTGTGTTTCTTGCCGTGCTGAGCACCCCTTACTTAATCAATTGGCAAAAAAAGAGACCGTGACAATTATAGGTCTGAATTACAAGGATGATCCGGATAATGCCAAGCGATGGTTGAAGATGTTGGGTAATCCTTACAATGCAAGCGTCATGGATCAGGATGGAAGAATTGGTATAGATTTTGGGGTGTATGGAGTTCCTGAGACATTTGTTATTGATAAGAAAGGCATTATTCGGCATAAACATACGGGACCGTTAACTATGGATGACATATCTGGGTCACTGGGGGACATGATTAAAGGGCTACAAAATGAGAGGATATAAAAGTTTGTCTAGTTAAAAAATGGACCACAAAATTAGGTGAAAATACCCATGTTATCTAATTGTTTTGTTAAATAACTTGTTATTTACTTTACAATTCAAAACACAAAATATGGTTTTCCCCCTTTTTCAGTTCAATTACTCTTAGCTAGGTTACTGCTTAAATCGTCACAAATATTCTGAATATATTTTCTTCAAAACTATTGAAAGTATATTCAGATTGTTTTCAGGGTGTGGTGAAATGAAATTTTTATACATAATAAAAAAATGTGAACAAGTAGGCCTTTTATTTTTTATTGTTTCTGTGGCTAATGCTGCTCCTATAGAAGATAGCGGAGGTTATTTAGATAATCAACTGGAAGCTTTTGCATTTGTAATTGATGAAGAAGCTATGGGGTTGGCTGACACTCCTACAATATCTCAGGGGGAAGTTAAGGAGTTACAAGATAGTACTGGAAAAAGTCAGGAGCAACAAAATTTGCTAAGTACTCAATATGATAAACCAAAAACCACACTTGGTGATTTACAAAAAGATCAGGTGCGGCTTGGTGAAGCTAAGGTTTATTCCAGAAAAAGCACCAAAGAAGTTAATAGTGGCAACAGAGCGAATATAAATACTTTAAAAAATGATTTTCTTTTCAAGAATAAAATCACAAACTCCGATATTTTTAATCAAAATCAGTTATTTCTTAATAATCAAGATTTGAAAATGCTCGCACATGATATTTTTGGCGAACAAACTCTTAACGATGTTTTGATGGCACGCGAAGAAGTAAAGATGTTGCTGAAACTTACAAATGCCTGGATTAAGGAAGTTTTGTTTGATGACCGTAATTGGCGGCTGGAAGATAGCATCTATGGTAGTGCTGCAATCATGTTTATCAAAGATTCGTCCCTTATACGTTTTCTGAAAAAGCTTGACGGAAACCCCGATGGTATTAATCGAACCAGAAAATACTCTGAACAGCAGAATAATTCTCATGATAACTTAGGAATAGAAACTGACGCTGGACTTGTTCAAGGGAATTTTGGAGTTTTGGAATTTTGGAATAAATATTCCGGACTATTCTTTTATATAGTGCTTCCTATAATAATTTTGAGAGAAGTATATAAGCTAATTTCTAATACTTTAAAACCTAAGAAAAAGCATAATAGTAGACGAGGCCCGATAAAAAAATCCAGGCACACAAATAAAAAGGAAAGGATTTCGGACATACCTCTTTCGGCTGATGATGGAATTGCAAGTAATAGAACTTCCAATTCTGGGGTAGCTAGAAGAGAAAAGTATAAACAGCCTTCTAGAAGAAAAGAACAAAGTAGTAGACGTCGAGTAAAATGACGTTGGGAAAAGAAAGATCCTTGTTAAGGGCACCTCTATTGATACTAAAAAACTGTTAAGAGACAACCTCTACATATGAAGTTTATTTATTTAATACTTTTATTCACTGTTCATTCAGTTTGTTTAGCAGCAGCTGTTGAGTATCGTGAATTTGAAAACCCGGAGCAAGAGAATAGTTATTACGAACTCATTGATGAATTACGCTGTCTGGTATGTCAAAACCAAACCATAGCTGATTCCAATGCTGATTTAGCAAAAGACCTACGTAGGCAGGTCCATGAGATGTTGCAAAAAGGTAAAACTCGGCAGGATATTATTGATTATATGTTATCCAGATATGGTGATTTTGTTTTATATCGGCCGCCATTAAAATCTAAAACAATACTGCTTTGGACCGGCCCATTTATTTTTCTAATTCTAGGTCTAATATTGTTATTCATTTTTATTCGTAAAAAGAAGTCAGAATCCCCCGCTGAGATGGATAAACAACAGCATCAACGTATTCGCCAGCTTTTAGATCAGGACAGAGATTCATGAATATATTTTTTTGGCTGCTTGTAACTGCTATGACTGGGTTGGCTTTATGGATTATTGTACCTCCATTGCTGAAACAGGAACAAGGCAAAGATTCAGAGCTCGATGATCAAAACATTGCTATTGCTAGGCTACGGTTAGCTGAACTTAGGACACAGCTGGAAGCTGGAGCAATAAACGAAAGCCAATACCAGGAACAGTATTCTGAACTGGAAATGGTTTTGAATGATGATCTTAGTTTGCAGGCACAGAAAAACGAGGAAAATACTACCGGTAGATGGATAATTGCCCCTGTTGCTATAGTGTTGCCAATATTGGCAGTTTCACTTTACATGGCATTAGGAAATTTTGATGCCATCGAAAGGGTTGGCTCAGATCAGTCTTCTGCGCACCAATCTGCTTCTGCCCCGGATGTTAATGCAATGGTCCAAGGGTTAGCAGCTAGATTAAAGCAACAACCGGATGATGCAGAAGGTTGGGAGATGCTCGGCCGCTCCTACAAGTACTTAAAGCAATTTCAACAAGCGGCCGATGCTTTTGCCCAAGCATATCGTTTGCGGGGGGATCAAACTAATATATTACTTCAATATGCTGATTCACTAGCCATGGCAAAAGGTGGCAGCCTAAAAGGTCGACCTGCTGAGTTGGTTTATAAAGCCCTCAAACAATCACCCAATGATCAAACTGCACTATGGCTTGCTGGAATGGCTAAAGCTGAATCTGGGGCTTATTCTCAAGCTTTACAATATTGGCAACGCCTGAAGAAAATATTGCCACCTGATTCAGAATCTTATCAAGAGTTAATGGGTTTGATAGCAGAAGTCCAGACTCAAACCCCAGGTTCTGAAGTAGCGAATGTAGAAGCTGCCTTGCCAGAGGAAGTGGTTGCTACTACAAATGCTAAAGTTCAGGTTAAGGTTAGTTTGTCTCAGAGTTTAAAAGGTAAAACAAAACCAGAGCACACAGTTTTTATTTATGCCCAAGCAATGAATGGCCCCAAAATACCATTAGCTATTGTTCGGGAACAGGTTAAAAACTTGCCAATGACGGTGACTTTATCGGATCAACAGGCTATGTCACCTATGATGAAGTTATCCAGTTTTGAACAGGTCAAATTAATTGCCCGTATTTCAAAAACGGGTAGTGCGATGCCGCAAAAAGCTGATTTGATCGGTGAAGTTGGGTCGATAAGTACAACCAAAAATAAATTGGTAGAAATTGAGATTTCCAAGGAAATCGAATAATGGATCAGTCGATTGAATTCGATTTATCATTGATAAAACGGTATGACCATGCCGGACCTCGATATACATCTTATCCAACAGCGCTTGAATTACATGAGGGCTTTACCGAAATAAATTATCGCCAACAAGTTGAGCAATCCAACGCTGTTGGCGGCCCGTTGTCACTTTATTTTCACATTCCATTTTGCGATACGGTCTGTTATTACTGTGCCTGCAATAAAATCATCACCAACAATCGTAAACACGCAGAACCTTATTTGCATAACTTGTACCAGGAAATTGCTTTACAGGGACGATTATTCGACTCAAAACGTATCATCAATCAGCTCCATTGGGGGGGAGGGACACCTACTTTTTTGACAGCCGAGCAAATGCAGAAGTTAATGGATGTAACGCGGCAGTATTTTAATTTAAGAGATGATGATAAGGGTGAATATTCAATAGAAATTGATCCTAGAGCGGCTGATGACCAGACCATTCCGCTGTTGAGAAATTTGGGTTTTAATCGGATCAGTCTGGGTGTTCAGGATTTTGATACTAACGTTCAAAAAGCGGTTAATCGAATTCAAACCGAACAAGAAACCTTTGCTGTGATGGATGCTGCAAGGGAGCTGGGTTTTCGTTCGATCAGTATTGATTTAATTTATGGTTTACCTTTGCAGACAGTCGCTTCTTTTGCGAAAACTTTAGATAAAATACTCGCTGCTTCACCTGATCGCTTATCTATCTTTAACTATGCACATTTGCCTAGTCGCTTTAAAACCCAAAGGCAGATTAATGATGCGGATCTGCCAGATCCCAAGATTAAACTTGATATATTGAAAATGATCATTCAGCGACTTCAGGATGAAGGATATGTCTATATAGGCATGGATCATTTCGCCAAGCCTAATGATGAATTGGCAGTTTCCCAACGGGAAAATAAACTGTACCGAAACTTCCAGGGCTATTCAACCCATTCTGACTGTGATTTAATCGGATTAGGTATTACTTCAATCGGTCGAATTGCCGATAGTTATATTCAGAATGTTAAAGACCTGAACACCTATGCGTCACTAATTGAGCAACAAAACTTACCTGTTTTTAAGGGGCTAATCCTTAATGATGATGACAAGTTGCGCAGAGCCATTATTACTCAATTGATCTGTCATTTTTATCTAGATTATTCTTCAATTGAAGACAAGTACAATATTGTCTTTGATGACTATTTTGCTGCTGAACTTCAGTCCTTAAAAAATATGGAGCAAGATGGTTTGGTTGTGTTGTCTTTCAAGCAAATTGATGTATTACCTGCTGGACGTTTGTTGATTAGAAATATTTGTATGGTTTTTGATCGATACCTGGCACCAAAACAACAGCAATTTTCCAAAGTAATTTAGAACTCAAATCCTCCGTAGAATCCTCGATTATTTACTTATTTAGGCGAAAATAAACCTAAAAATTAGGGTTATTTTTCTTGAATATGTGAATTATTCACGTTGATATCCTTTTTAAAAGCCAGTATGGTTTAGTCTGCTCTTTAAACTAGAAAAGCTTTTTCTGATCCAAAAAAACATTGTAATTTTTCCAAATCAAGAGTAAAAGTCTGAATAAAGGAAGTATTAACTAGAGTAAGAGTATAGATTGTAAGGTATTTATGTATTAAACAATAGATCTGAACCAAAGCGAAGGCAGAGGAGGGTATCATGAGAATCTTGTACGAAGAACAAGGCTGTAGTGTATGTCTTGATGAGAACCAAGCGGCTAAACCTCCTGAATCGACTACCAACCCATCGATACCTAACCTAAGTTTTTTACAGGATAATCCCGAGCAGGCGTTAAAGTCGTTTTATGCGACCATGAAGCGGCTGATGGAAGAAAACCCAGTCGATATAGTGCTATTAACCGAACTAGCCGGTAAGGCAAAAACTGGATCACTATCTGAGCAGGAAGCAAAACAATTAGAAGCACTAACGTTGGCTGCAACGCGTCAAGGAAAAGCAGTTGGTGCAGGTTATGGTTTCTTTTTCAGATACAAACCCT
>JAUXDP010000062.1 GCA_030618325.1 Methylococcaceae bacterium
TGCTAATGCAGCTCTTCTCGACGGCCGAACTTCAACAGGCACTTGATAGGTCGCACCACCCACACGCCTGGATTTAACCTCCACTCGCGGCTGGACATTGTCCAATGCTTTTGTTAGAACCTCTAAAGGCTCTGAATGCCCTTTGTTCTCAATCGTATCCAAAGCACCATATAAAATCTTTTCAGCTACTGATTTCTTACCACCAATCATCAGCATATTCATAAACTTGGTAAGCATCTCGCTACCGAATCTTGGATCAGGAATGACATCCCTTTTTGCTGCAACTCTTCTTCTCGACATCTTCTACTCACTAGGCCTTTGGTTTTTTCGCGCCGTATTTTGAACGCCCACACTTTCTTCCATCCACACCCGAAGTATCCAGGCTACCACGAACCACATGATAGCGAACCCCCGGCAAATCCTTAACACGACCACCTCTTATCAAAACGACCGAGTGCTCTTGAAGATTATGACCTTCACCACCAATATAACAGGAAACCTCTGCGCCACTTGTCAACCTGACCCTTGCCACCTTACGCAAAGCCGAATTTGGCTTCTTCGGAGTTGTTGTATACACTCGCGTACAAACACCCCTTCTTTGAGGACAGGCATTTAAAGCAGGCACATTACTCTTTTCAATCTTTCTTGTGCGCGGCTTCCGAACAAGCTGGTTAATCGTGGTCATAAGCTATCTTTAAACTTCAATTTTAATTTTCTAGTCAACCAATAAAAAATTACCGCCAAACCTTCAGCTTGACGGTAATTTCTCTTTGATCGATTTCTTTAACTAGTCTGAGCAGAGCATTTTAGTCTCTAAAACTAACTTAGTCAAGGATAATTAGTAATCTATATTAGATTTTATTACTTAGCTACTATCTTTTAAAAACTTACGCAAAGCGATAGCTTCTAAATAAGAAGCCACACAAAATACGCTCCGTCATAATATTTAAAGTGGCTTGGTTATTCAGTACTCAAGGCCTGCTTTAATGCCTCTTCTACTTTTTCATGATCCATGACAGGCTCCCCCCCACCACTTTCAGTAAGCTGTTTTGCCTTGGCTTTCTTTCTCTGCTCATGATAAGCCAGTCCAGTACCTGCAGGAATCAACCTACCGACGATCACATTTTCCTTTAATCCATGCAACCCATCTGATAATCCTCGTACTGCCGCATCTGTTAATACACGCGTTGTCTCTTGGAAAGAGGCAGCAGAAATAAATGACTCAGTAGCCAACGAAGCTTTGGTAATTCCCAACAATATCGATTCATAACTTGCAGGGATTTTACCTTTTGCCTCCAAGCTATCATTTTCCTGCCTAACCGCCGCTCTTTCTAATTGCTCACCCTTCATAAAACTAGAGTCTCCAGCAGCCGTGATTTCAACTTTCCTGAGCATTTGACGAATGATGGCCTCAATATGCTTATCATTAATCTTCACCCCTTGCAAACGATAAACATCCTGAATTTCTTTTACCAAATAAGTAGTTAACTCCTCTACCCCTCTTAATCTTAGAATATCATGCGGAGTCAATTCACCTTCAGCAATAGTTTCGCCTTTTTCTACAAACTCACCTTCAAATACTGTTATGTGCCGCCATTTAGGAACTAATGTTTCAAATTGTTCACCGGAAGCATCTGTGATAACTAATCGTTGCTTGCCTTTAGTTTCCTTACCAAAAGATACAGTTCCTGTTACCTCAGCCAGTATTGCAGGATCTTTAGTTTTTCTTGCCTCAAATAAATCTGCTACGCGCGGCAAACCACCTGTAATATCACGAGTTTTACTTGATTCCTGTGGTATACGTGCAAGCACATCTCCAACGGTTACTTCACCCCCAGCCTTAATTCCCACAATAGCACCCGCAGGAAGGAAATATTGAGCAGGAATTTCAGTTCCAGGCAAAAAGACATCATCACCATTTTTAGCCACGAGCTTTACCATGGGTCGGAGATCCTTACCTGCACTTCCTCGCATCTTAGGATCATTAACCACCAAAGATCTTATTCCAGTAACTTCATCAGATTGTTCCTGAACAGTCACTCCATCAACAAAATCTATAAGTTCGACTAATCCTTCGACCTCAGTAATAACCGGATGGGTATGCGGATCCCAATTTACAATGATATCTCCAGCATTAATTTTACTATCTTCTTGAACAGTTAATACTGAACCATAAGGAATTTTGTATCTTTCACGCTCCCGCCCATATTCATCAACAACACCAACCTCACCAGAGCGAGAAACTGCCACCAGATTTCCTTGTCGATTCATGACCGTTTTAATATTATTCAACCTAACGGTTCCAGCCGACTTTACCTGGACATTACTGACAGCAGCTGATCGAGAAGCCGCACCCCCAATATGGAAAGTCCGCATAGTCAACTGCGTACCGGGCTCGCCAATAGATTGGGCAGCAATTACACCAACTGCCTCACCAGCATTAACTAGATGTCCACGACCTAAGTCACGCCCATAACATGCCGCACAGACTCCATGACGGTTTTCACAAGTAATGATTGAACGCACTTTAACCTGGTCAATACTGTTTTCTTCCAAAACGCCAACCCAGCCTTCATCCAGCAAAGTCTTATCTGGCACTATGACTTTCTTACCTTTTGTATCCATTACATCCGAAATAACAACCCGCCCCAGGACTCGTTCAGAAAGCGACTCAACCACATCACCACCTTCAATCATAGGTGTCATAATCAGACCGTCTACAGTTCCACAGTCGTCACCAGTAACAACCAAGTCTTGCGCCACATCAACCAATCTGCGTGTTAAATATCCTGAGTTTGCAGTTTTTAAGGCTGTATCTGCCAACCCTTTACGAGCACCATGGGTGGAAATAAAGTATTGCAATACATCAAGCCCTTCCCTGAAATTAGCCGTAATTGGTGTTTCAATAATTGAGCCATCTGGCTTGGCCATCAAGCCTCTCATACCCGCTAATTGTCGAATTTGAGCTGCTGATCCACGAGCACCCGATTCCGCCATCATAAAGATTGAATTAAAAGAGCGTTGTTTGATTTTTGAACCATCAGCAGCCTCAACCTCAACTTCACCAAGCCCCTCCATCATAACTTTAGCGACTTGATCATTGGCATGAGACCAAATATCAACAACCTTGTTATAGCGTTCCCCATCGGTAACCAACCCTGAAGCATACTGCGTTTGAATTTCTTTTACTTCTTGCTCAGCCGCATCAAGAATAGATGATTTTCTGTCAGGTATCATCATATCTTCAATACCAAACGACACACCTGAACGTGTAGCATATTTAAAACCAAGATACATCAATTGATCTGCAAGAACGACTGTCTCTTTTATTCCTAAATGTCTGTAACAATGATTAATTACATTAGATATATTTTTTTTAGTCATATCAAGATTAACAACATCGTAAGGCATTCCATCGGGTAATATTTCCCAAATTAATGCACGCCCAACGGTTGTTTCAACTCGCTTGGAATGTACCTCAAACTCGCCTTCCTCAGTTTGTGTTGTCTCTGTAATACGAACCTGAATCTTGGTTTGAAACTCGACTGATTTCTGTTCTAATGCTTTATGAATCTCATCGGTACTGGCAAATATACTTCCTTCACCCACAGCATTAATTTTCTCTCTACTGATATAGTACAGCCCTAACACTACATCTTGAGAAGGATTAATAATTGGCTCGCCATTAGCAGGTGATAAAATATTATTAGTCGCCATCATTAATGACCGCGCTTCTAATTGGGCTTCAATAGACAAGGGTATATGTACCGCCATTTGATCGCCGTCAAAATCGGCATTAAATGCACTACAAACTAATGGATGCAATTGAATTGCTTTACCTTCAATTAGAATAGGTTCAAAAGCTTGAATTCCCAGCCTGTGCAATGTCGGAGCCCGATTAAGCATAACCGGATGTTCTCGAATCACTTCTTCAAGAATATCCCAGACCTCACCACCTTCCCTTTCCACCAATTTCTTAGCTGCTTTAATGGTTGTTGCCAACCCTCGTAACTGTAATTTACTAAAAATAAAAGGCTTGAAAAGCTCCAATGCCATTTTCTTGGGCAAACCGCACTGGTGTAGACGCAAAGTGGGTCCCACAACGATGACCGAACGGCCTGAGTAATCAACTCGTTTTCCCAGTAAATTTTGCCTGAATCTACCTTGCTTACCTTTAATCATATCGGCAAGAGATTTTAATGGCCGCCTATTAGTCCCAGTTATTGCTCTACCTCGCCGACCGTTGTCGAGCAATGCGTCCACAGACTCTTGTAACATCCTCTTTTCGTTCCGAACAATGATATCCGGGGCATTTAATTCAAGCAGGCGATTTAAACGATTATTTCTGTTGATAACCCGCCTATATAAATCATTCAAATCTGAAGTCGCAAAGCGCCCACCATCCAGAGGGACTAGAGGCCTTAACTCAGGCGGCAGAACAGGTAATACTTCCATAATCATCCATTCAGGACGATTTTTTGAATTTAATAATGCATCAAGTACTTTTAGCCGCTTGGAGAACTTCTTGATTTTGGTTTCTGAGTTAGTTGTATTAATTTCTTCACGGAGCATTTCTACTTCCGCTTTCAAATCTATCGATTTTAGGATTTCATAAACTGCTTCCGCTCCCATCTTGGCAACGAAGTCATCGCCATGCTGCTCAACAGCATCCAGATACTCATCATCATTTAATAATTGCCCACGCTCCATTGGCGTCATACCCGGATCAAGTACCATGTATGACTCAAAGTATAAAACCCGCTCAATTTCTCTTAAGGTTATATCCAATAGCAATGCTACCCGAGAAGGTAGAGATTTCAAAAACCAGATATGGGCGACGGGACTTGCCAACTCAATATGCCCCATCCTCTCACGACGAACCTTGGACAAAGTGACTTCAACACCACATTTTTCACATATAACACCGCGATGTTTTAAGCGCTTATATTTCCCACAAAGACACTCATAGTCGCTGACTGGACCAAAAATTTTGGCACAAAACAGACCATCACGCTCTGGTTTAAAGGTGCGATAATTTATTGTTTCCGGCTTTTTTACTTCACCATAGGACCAGGAACGAATCATGTCTGGTGAAGCTAAACCTATACGTATCGCATCAAAATCTTTAATGCTACCCTGGCGTTTTAAAAAATTTAATAAATCTTTCACGAGCTTGTCCCCTGTATTGCTTTCCGATTTTTCGGAAGTCTGAAATTCATAGTGTATTTGCTGGTTTAACTTTTACTCCAGCTCTATATTTATACCTAGCGAACGAATTTCTTTAATTAATACATTAAATGATTCCGGCATCCCTGCTTCCATTCGATGATCGCCATCAACGATATTTTTATACATTCGAGTTCTTCCAGTTACATCATCCGATTTTACAGTCAACATTTCTTGTAACGTATAAGCGGCACCATAAGCTTCCAAGGCCCAAACCTCCATTTCACCGAAGCGTTGCCCACCAAACTGGGCTTTACCACCCAATGGCTGCTGCGTCACCAAACTATATGGACCGGTTGAACGAGCATGCATCTTATCGTCCACCAAATGATTCAGTTTCAGCATATACATATAGCCTACAGTAACCTCTCTCTCAAACGGGTCTCCGGTCAAGCCATCATAAAGCTGTATCTGACCGTGCTCTGGCAAATCGGCTAGTCTTAACATCGTGCGAATTTCATCTTCTGAAGCACCATCAAATACCGGTGTAGCCATTGGCACCCCAGGAACTAAATTTTTTGCCATTTCTATAATTTCAGCATCAGAAAAAGAATCCAGATCCTCTTTATGGCCGCTACTATTATAAATTTTGTCGAGAAACTCTCTAATTTGACCTATTTTGGCTTGGGCTTCCAACATTTCTCCTATCTTTATCCCTAAACCCTTGGCCGCCCATCCCAGATGAGTTTCAAGTACCTGACCAACATTCATTCTAGAAGGAACACCTAGCGGATTCAAAACGATATCAACGGGTGTGCCATTGGCATCAAACGGCATATCTTCAATAGGTACAATTTGCGAAATAACTCCTTTATTTCCATGTCGACCAGCCATTTTGTCGCCTGGCTGAATACGTCTTTTGACTGCCAAATAAACTTTAACCATTTTAAGCACACCTGGGGGCAAATCATCTCCCATAGTGATTTTTTTCTTTTTTGCCTCAAATTGTTGCTCAAAGTCTTTACGCTGCTGTTCTACTTGCTCTGCAACTGCTTCAAGCTGAACATTTACATCTTCATTTTTCAACTTGATTGCAAACCAGTCTGACTGCTTTAAATTATCCAGATATTCCTGAGCAATGACTGCACCAGATTCTATTCCTTCCGGGCCTGACTCAGCTTCTTCTCCAATTAATAATTTCGCAACTCTTTGAAAAATATCCTGCTCAACTATTTTCTGCTGATCATCAAGATCTTTTTTATAACGTTTGATTTCTTGTTCTTCAATTTCCAGAGCACGCCTATCTTTTTTCACCCCATCCCGAATAAAAACCTGAACATCAATGACAGTCCCTTCAATAGAGGAAGGAACTCGCAATGAAGTATCTTTGACATCTGCAGCTTTTTCGCCAAATATAGCGCGCAGCAATTTCTCTTCAGGTGTTAATTGTGACTCTCCTTTTGGTGTAACCTTACCAACCAGGATGTCACCCGGCCTTACTTTTGCACCGATATAAACTATGCCAGACTCATCGAGCTTGGAAAGTGCTTCCTCACTAACATTAGGGATGTCAGCAGTGATCTCTTCAGGGCTTTGCTTAGTATCACGCGCCACACAACTCTTTTCTTCTATATGTATTGTTGTGAATCGATCCTCTTTGACAACGCGCTCAGAAACCAGAATAGAATCTTCAAAGTTATATCCATTCCATGGCATGAAGGCGACCAGCATATTTTGCCCCAAAGCCAGTTCACCTATATCCGTTGAAGGGCCATCGGCAAGAATATCACTACACTTGATTATATCGCCAGGTTTTACCAGAGGCTTCTGGTTAATACAGGTGTTTTGATTTGAACGGGTGTATTTAATTAAATTATAAATATCTACCCCGGACTCTCCGGCCTCAGCTTCCTGATCATTCACTCTCACCACAATCCGAGCGGCATCGACATCTTCAATGACACCTCCTCGTTTTGCAACAACCGTCACACCTGAGTCTTTTGCTACAGTTCGCTCCATTCCAGTTCCAACCAGAGGCTTATCTGCCCTCAAAGTCGGCACAGCTTGGCGCTGCATGTTTGAGCCCATCAACGCTCGGTTAGCATCATCATGCTCTAAAAATGGAATAATGGATGCTGCGACAGAAACAATTTGTTTTGAAGAAACATCCATATACTGAACAGAACTGGATGTTTCTAAAGAAAATTCATCCTTATATCGGCATGACACCAAGCCCTCTTTAAGGTTTCCTTTTTCATCTACAGGTACACTGGCTTGAGCAATTACAAACTCACCTTCTTCAATGGCTGAAAGATAGTCAACCTGGTCTGTCACCTTGCCATCAACTACTTTTCTATACGCTGTTTCCAGAAATCCGTATTCATTGGTTCGAGAATAAACCGACAATGAATTGATTAGGCCAATATTCGGCCCTTCTGGAGTTTCAATTGGACATACTCTGCCATAATGTGTGGTGTGCACATCTCGCACCTCAAAGCCGGCTCTTTCTCTTGCCAAGCCACCAGGACCCAAAGCAGAAACCCGACGCTTATGAGTTACTTGAGACAATGGATTATTTTGATCCATAAACTGCGATAACTGACTTGACCCAAAAAACTCCTTGACCGCAGCAGAAACTGGCTTGGCATTAATAATTTCCTGAGGCATTAATCCTTCTGAATCAGCAAGCGTCAAACGTTCTCTAACGGCTCTTTCAACACGCACCAAACCAACCCGAAATTGATTCTCAATCATCTCCCCAACTGAACGGACTCGACGATTCCCTAAATGGTCAATGTCATCAACAGTACCATTGCCATTACGAATATTAATTAGCTCTTTTAATACAGCGATAATATCTTCTTTTTGAAGCGTACCTCCACCTTCTGCCTCATCCAGCCCCAAACGACGATTAAATTTCATTCTGCCAACAGCAGAAAGATCATATCGCTCTTCGGTAAAAAATAGGTTCTTAAATAAATTTTGAGCAGCATCTTTGGTCGGTGGCTCTCCAGGACGCATCATTCGATAAATTTCGACCAACGCCTCCAAAGGCGTCGTTGTACTATCCAACCTCATTGCGTTGGATATGTATGCACCACGATCTAGATCATTGACAAATAGTGTAGAAATTTTTGTTATTCCACTATCAATCATAGCCTGAAGAAGTTCTTCAGTAATTTCAGCATTAACTTCAGCTACAATCTCTCCAGATGCTTCATCAATTAGATTATGACTTAGTATTTTTCCATACAGATATTCATTTGGCACTTCAATTTCTGAAATACCAGCTTTATTCATCTTGCGGATATGTTTAGCAGTAATTCTCCGCCCTTCTTCAACAATCACCTCACCTTCAAATTTGACATCAAAAGCTGCGATTTCTCCACGCAATCGATCAGGAACAAGATGATACAAACATGTCTCAGAGCCAATGGTAAACTTATTGGTTTCGAAGAAAATATCTATCATTTCTTCGTTAGTATATTCAAGACCCCGTAATAAAATCGTCGCGGGTATCTTTCTTCTGCGATCGATTCTGACAAAGATACTGTCTTTGTGGTCAAATTCAAAATCTAACCATGACCCTCTATAGGGAATAACACGCGCATTAAACAGTAGCTTCCCTGAAGAATGAGTCTTTCCTTTATCATGATCAAAAAATACACCTGGACTACGATGTAGCTGGGAAACAATTACCCTTTCAGTTCCATTAATAACAAATGTTGCATTATCTGTCATTAAAGGAAGTTCGCCCATATAAACTTCTTGCTCTTTAATATCTTTAACTACCTTGGTACTGCCAGGTGCATCTTTATCATAAATCACTAAGCGCACTAACACCCGCAGAGGCGCAGCATAAGTTGCCCCTCTTTGCTGACATTCTCTTACATCAAATGCAGGCTCACCAAGTCGGTATTGTACATATTCCAATAAGGCATAGCCGTTATGGCTTACGATAGGAAAAACACTTGAAAATGCAGCATGCAAACCCTGGTCATTTCTTTTATCAGGCTTTAAACCTGCTTGCAAAAAGCTTGCGTATGAATCAATTTGAGTCGCAAGAAGATAGGGGACGTCCAGCACTTCATCAGCTTTGCCAAAGTTGTTCCGAATGCGTTTTTTTTCAGTAAAAGAGTAGGCCATATTGCTTCCAAACCTTTAGTATCAGGAGTTTATTACAGCTTGCCTTTGTGCAAGCAACAAAAGGCCGACGACAAAAATGCCGCCAGCCCTCTTTAAAGAGACTGTCTTTTTAAATACAAACAGACTTGTCGAAAATTATTTGATTTCGACAGAAGCACCGGCTTCTTCAAGCTGCTTTTTAACACCTTCAGCTTCGTCTTTACTAACACCCTCTTTTACTGTTGAAGGCGCACCTTCAACAGCTTCTTTTGCTTCTTTCAATCCCAAACCTGTAATGCTTCGTACAACTTTAATAACGGAAACTTTATTTGCGCCAAAAGAAGTCATCACCACATCAAATTCAGTCTGCTCTGCTGCAGCAGCACCGTCACCGCCAGCCGCTGCAGGTGCTGCTGCAACTGCAGCGGCAGCTGAAACACCAAACTTTTCTTCCATTGCTGAAATCAAATCAACAACTTCCATAACACTCATATTAGAAATAGCTTCTAAAACATCTTCTTGTGAAACTGCCATTTTATATCCTCTATTACTTTAATCTTTAATGGGTTAAGCACCTATGCATATGCAGGTGCCTACATTTAGAGCTTATGCCGCTTCTTTTTGATCCTTGACTGCCGCAACAGTCCGTACCAATTTTGCGTGCGGCTCGGCCAACGTCCGCGCCAGTTTTTCTACTGGAGCTTTCATTAGTGCCATAAGCATACTTATTGCCTGATCGCGAGTAGGCAGCTTAGCCAGCCTATCCAACTCAGATGCACCATACAGCTGGCCACCGATGGCAACCATCTTGGTAATTAACTTATCGTGTTCTTTTGAAAATTCCTTTACTACCCGCGCTGCAGAACCAGGATCTTCAGTTGAAAATGCTAGAATTAAAGGCCCAACCAGACCTTCTTTCATACATTCAAATTCAGACCCCTCAAGCGCACGACGTGCCAAGGAATTCTTAACCACACGAAAATAAACACCTGATTCTCTTCCTGACGCCCGTAACTCAGTCATTTCAGCTACAGTTAAGCCAAGATACTCAGCCGCAACAGCCGAGTGCGCATCAGCAGCAATTGCAGCTACTTCTTCGACGACAATTTTTTTGCCATCCAACATTAACGCCACAGTTTATCTCCGATTATTTCTGAACTTACGCGCTCAGAATTTACATTATGTGCCTCTTCCGAAACACCCCACGGTTTGCAAAGCCTATGTACCAGCTTTTAGTTCCCGTCTGCGCAGGCCAAAATCATTAAGCCGAAGCACCTGCGGTCTTTGACGGTTACCAACTAAAGCCGGTAACCCAAAGTTCTTTTCTCCTTCTCTCCTAGTCCTCTTAAAATAAAGAACCAAAAGAAAAAGAGAGTTAGTAATTATGTATTTTCTTTCAACGAGCTCAGGTCAACACTTAACCCTGGACCCATTGTTGTAGAAAGCGAAATCTTTTTTAAATAAATCCCTTTTGCAGCACTTGGCTTGGCTTTTGTCAAGTCAGCCAACAGAGCTTCAAGGTTTTGCTTAAGGGCACTTTCTTCGAAAGAAATTTTACCCACCGTACAATGAATTATTCCTGCCTTATCAGTACGATACCGAACTTGACCAGATTTGGCATTCTTAACAGCTGCAGCCACATCTTGTGCAACTGTACCCACCTTAGGATTTGGCATTAAACCACGCGGTCCTAATATTTGCCCTAACTGACCAACAACTCTCATCGCATCTGGTGATGCAATCACCACATCAAAATCCATCTCTCCTTTTTTTACTTGTTCTGCAAGATCCTCCATTCCCACAATATCAGCACCTGCTTCTTTCGCGGCATCAGCATTAGGCCCCTGAGTGAACACTGCAACTCGAACATCCTTCCCGGTACCATTAGGTAATACTGTCGCACCCCGTACATTCTGATCCGACTTTCTTGAATCAACACCCAGATTGACACTAACATCAACTGATTCGGTGAATTTTGAAGTAGCCAACTCTTTTAACAATGCCACCGCTTCAGATACTGGATATAACTTAGTCGTATCAACCTTTTCTTTAGCAATTTTGGCTCTTTTAGATAGCTTTGCCATTACAAACCCTCCACATCAAGGCCCATGCTGCGTGCACTACCAGCGATAATCCTGACAGCAGCATCCATATCTGCGGCGTTTAGGTCTTCCATCTTGGTCTTGGCAATTTCTTCTAATTGCGCTCGAGTTACCGTTCCCACCTTAACCGTGTTAGGCGTACCACTTCCCTTTGCCAATCCCATAGTTTTCCTCAATAAAACAGAAGCTGGTGGTGTTTTGGTAATAAAGGTAAAGCTACGATCATTATAAACAGTAATGACTACTGGAATAGGCAGACCTTTTTCCACGTCTTGAGTTTTAGCATTAAATGCCTTACAAAACTCCATAATATTCACACCGTGCTGACCTAATGCTGGTCCCACTGGCGGACTGGGATTTGCCTCCCCCGCTTTTACTTGCAACTTAATGTAAGCTTCAATTTTTTTTGCCATTATCACTCCAAATTTGGGTTCAAGCGCATTTCAGCTCCCCACATAAAAAATCTCTGCCTACGACAGAGATCTAGATATCCTACTAAACTCAGGTTTAGCCTTTTTCTACATCACCAAAACCCAACTCTACCGGCGTTGATCGTCCAAAAATCGATACTGACACTCTCAGTTTACTTTTCTCGTAATTTACTTCTTCAACGACGCCATTAAAATCTTTGAATGGGCCATCAATAACCCTAACAACCTCACCCACTTCAAATAATATTTTGGGTCTGGGTTTATTAACACCCTCTTCAACTCGATTTAAGATCGTATTTGCTTCCTTATCTGAGATCGGTGACGGACGATCTGAGGTTCCACCTATAAAACCCAGCACTCTTGGTACATCTCTCACTAAATGCCATGTTTCGTCAGTTAAATCCATCTGCACCAGTACATAGCCAGGAAAAAATTTTCTTTCACTTTTCCTCTGCTGCCCCATGCGCATTTCGACGACTTCTTCAGTGGGCACTAAAATCTTGCCAAAAGAATCCTCCAACCCTTCTCTTTGAATTCTCTCCTCTAATGCTTCTTTAACCTTGTTCTCGAAATTCGAATAGGCATGCACAACATACCAGCGTAGCGTCATAACTAGCCTCCCTGTCCTGTTAGCACTCTAACGCCCCAGAATAAAAACATATCAAGCAACCAAAGAATTAAACCAACAATAAAAACCATTGCAAACACCATTAAGGTTGTTTGCATAGTTTCCGCTCGAGATGGCCAAACCACCTTTCTGACTTCTTGCTTGGACTCAAGCATAAATGCCCAGGTGTTTTGACCAAGCCTAGTTGTCAACATGACAACCAGCGCCAAAATAACGATAGCAACCAGACTTAACACCCGGTACAGCAAAGGAAATTCAGAAAAATAATAAAAACCAACAACAGCTGCGGACACTAATAAAAGTGCAAACACCTGCTTTACAACATCAACCACAGATGTTTCTGCTTCTGCCTGAGTATTCATGAATAAGGTATAATAAAGTTAAGTGCCTATTTTGTCTTAGGGTGTTGGCAGGCCAGGAGGGACTCGAACCCACAACCTGCGGTTTTGGAGACCGCTGCTCTACCAATTGAGCCACTGACCTAATACCCTGCAACACTGCGTAACAGGCAATGATACACTATTTTTTTTTGCTATTCAATAATTTTTGCCACGACACCCGCACCCACAGTACGTCCACCTTCTCGCACCGCAAATCGCAACCCTTCTTCCATCGCAATCGGCGCAATCAATTTCACCTCTACTGCGATATTGTCTCCCGGCATTACCATCTCTACGTCTTTTGGCAACTCTACCGCGCCCGTTACATCGGTCGTTCTAAAGTAGAACTGCGGGCGGTAACCATTAAAAAATGGGGTATGTCGTCCACCCTCATCTTTTGACAATACATAAATCTCCGCTTTGAAATGCGTATGTGGCTTGAT